>JAGLLQ010000121.1 GCA_023140455.1 Desulfobacteraceae bacterium
GGAATAGATTTAAAATCTTTCCAAATCGATTTTTTGAAAAAAACCTTATATCCGCCCACCTTGTTTAAGCCTCTTGATCATCTGTTCATAGCTTACCAAAGGCTCATCAGATCTTTCATCAAACACAGCGAGATCTTCAGCATCTTCAGAAAGAGCTTCTCTCAACACTTCATTGATTATTTTTGACATTGAGCAGGATGTTTCAAGAGCCTTAATCCGTAATGCATGATGAAGAGTTGGGTCTAAATATATGGTTGAACGTTTTGATAATGTTGCCATAATTGCACCTCCAAATTATTAATACCAACATCATAACGTCATAACGTTTTTATGTCAAGGCTTTGAAAGCGAACAATTATTATTAAACGTTATTGGTTAATATTACTCATATTTCAGTAAATATCAATTAAAACAATGAATATTAACAATATTTTGTTGATATTCACTAAAAATTGTTAATAAACTTGTATTTGTGTTATATGTCAACTTCATATTAATAGCATTGGGGATATATAAAAATTTATTAAAGGTGTTTATATGGACAAGCAACCTGTAAAGCTTCTGGATCAAGTAAGGAATAAAATTCGTCTAAAACATTACTCCATCAGAACTGAGCAGGCATATGTCGGTTGGATCAAACGATTTATTTTTTTCCATGAGAAACAACATCCAAAAGACTTGGGGCAAATACATATAGAAAGCTTTTTATCTCATCTTGCAGTTGAAGGCAATGTGGCTGCATCGACTCAAAACCAGGCTTTTAATGCATTGCTTTTTTTATATCGGGTGGTCATGGAGATTGAGTTTCCGTCACATATTAATTCTCTTAGAGCAAAACAACCCCAGAGAAGGCCAACGGTTTTGACCCGAAATGAAGCCTTTGAAATAATTAATTCCATGTCAGGTGTTTTCCAGCTGGTTGTTAAGGTCCTTTATGGTTGTGGTATGCGAGGGATCGAGTCTGTCAGGCTAAGAATTAAAGATATTGATTTTGGTATGGATCAAATTATGATCCGCCATGCCAAAGGCCAGAAAGATAGAGTCACAATGCTTCCTGAGAGTATTGCAGAGGGTCTCAGAGAGCATCTTGAGTATGTAAAACATCTTCACAAAAAAGACCTTGCAGATGGTTATGGTTCTGTATATCTTCCCAATGCCTTGAAGAGAAAGTATAAAAATGCAGAAAAATCATGGATATGGCAGTATGTTTTCCCTTCAGCCCAATTATCTGTTGATCCCCGCTCCGGTGTTACTCGCCGCCATCATCTCCATTTAAACAGTTTGAACCAGGCTATTCGAAAGGCTGCAAAATTATCTAGAATTACCAAACAAGTCACTAGTCATACTTTCAGGCACAGTTTTGCAACTCATCTTCTGGAGTCAGGCTATGATATCAGGACAATTCAGGATTTACTAGGCCACAAAGATGTCAGTACAACAATGATTTATACCCATGTTCTCAATAAAGGAGGCAGAGCAGTAAAAAGTCCTTTGGATGCCCCATGGGATACATAGCTCCGCCTGGTCGATTAAATTGAGAAATCAATAGAAAATTGCATGTTATCTAACTCTTTCCTACTATAATGATTCTAGTAAAGTAATTGCTATATCATCAAATTCATCTTTATTAAAGCAATATTTCATTTCAAGGAAATTTTCTCTAAAAGATTTAATCTTATCTTTTACATTAGAGTTGTTTTTCACCACATCTCCAATTAAAGAAGCAAGCTCTTTAAAATCATTTTCTGTCATTCCAAATCTTGTCATTTCAGAGACACCCATTCTAAGAGCGCCTGAAGCTGTAAAACCTTCTTCAACAGGTGTTGCCTGATAATTCACAATTATATTATTTTCTTCAAGTTGTTTTGCAACCTGAGCACCTTTGGAATAGCCGACATTCAATATAACCTGATGTGTTTGGGTAAAAGAGATAGCTTTATCTCCTGCTACATCAAGGCCTTCTTCAAAAAGTGCTTTTGCAAATGCCTTTGCATTTGAAATTACATTTTTCTGGTATTCATCTTTAAAATGATTCATTTCATAGGCAGCAAACAAAAGTCCGACCATGGTACCAAGATGATGATTGCTCACACTTCCGGGGAAAGTTCTTCTCTGCACAGCTTCAAACAGACCATATTGCAGTTCGTCTTCACTGAAATCAGAAGCTATAACACCTCTCTGGGTTCCAAAAAATGTCTTATGGGTTGAACCTGTTACTATATGAGCACCTTCCTGCAAAGGAGCTTGAAAATGTTCACCATAAAGACCTAAAACATGTGCCATATCATACATAAGAATACAGCCCGGGGCATACTCATCAACAAGCTTTCTTATCTCCTGTACCGGTTCCTTGTGGATTATCATACTTTTCCCTAAAATAATAAGCTCAGGTGTATGAATTTTAAACAACTCAGTACAGGCTTTAAGATCAATTTTATATTGATTCTCCTGTAGAACCGGAAAATTTACAACTGCAGGTCGCTCTGTTTTAGGATCTCTTGCTACAAAGTCACGCAAAGCACCCATTGGCTGAGCACTTAAGTGTCCACCCTTAATAATATGATTATTAAATATTTTGCTTATTCGTCTTTGTTCGCTTTTCCTGTCTGCTCTATTAATATAATCCACAAGAGCGCTAAAAAGTGCAGCATTTGCCATTTGACCCGAAATAACTCTTGATTCTACATTCCTGCAATCAAAATATTTTTTAAACTCTTCATTTAAAAGCTGTTCAACTTCTTCAATTAACGCAGTTCCTTGATAATAAAAAATATCTTCACAGGAAAAGGCTTTAATTTCCTTATGTTCTGCATATCTATTTACAGGATCTGTAATGGACAATGCTCTTGATAGCAAAGACTGACTTTGCTCAGAAGGGATAAGATTAATACATTCTTTTTGTCTCCATTTATTATTATTAAATGCTTTTAAAAGGAGATTCCCAGCTTTTTCTTTATAAGAAGCGTCCTTATTTTCTTTTTCACCAAGCCTTAGTGAATCATAGGGAATTGCTCTTACATAAGGTGGAGCTTCAGCACTCATATGATATGGTACAACAATAGCTTCACATCGCTTTTTTCTTATTTCTATTTCTAAAGTATCACCTTCAATAACAGTATTGTCTACAAGAGCTAATGCAATGGCTCTTCTCTCTGTTTTCTCTTCAAAATTTAAATCAAGCCCGCTTCCGACACCACGCTTATATGGAACCATTGTTCCACTTGAAATATAACCTACATGTTTTTCATCTTTAAAAACTTTATACCCTTCTCTTGCGATTCCTTTTCCCACTATTGCAACAGGCATTACCGTTTTTGGTAAAAACTCAGTGTTTTCAAAATCTTGATCAATAATTTTTTTCAAGCAATCCTGTTGTTTTAAAAGCGCTTTTTTCCCGATAAAATCACCTTTAAGCGGAGAAAAACTCACAGCGAATTTTGAGAGTTTTGACGCGAATATTGGAATTTCAATATCATCATGATCGATACCTAATTCATGCCCGTAAAGAGGCAAACAGGCTTCAAGACGCAAAGTATCTCTTGCTCCAAGGCCTATGGGGACACCACCATTCTCACAAAGCAAATCCCAGATTGCAGGGGCTTTTATATTTTCGACAAAAATTTCAAACCCAAGTGGTTCTCCTGTATAACCGGTTCTTGCGATATAAACAGGAAAATTATCAATTTCTCCAACAGACAAAGAATTTCTTGCAGGTT
>JAGLLQ010000122.1 GCA_023140455.1 Desulfobacteraceae bacterium
TCAGACATAGAATATAAAAGACTTTTTTCAATAAACTGAATAATATATGTGCCTGTTAATCTTTTGCGCTTTTGCCATTCTTCTTTAAAAGCAAGAATCACATTTTCAAGCATTGGCTCCCAATCCTGATCAATGGCCTTGAGACTTTCCAGCATTTTAATACGTTCAGAAAAATTAGCCGTATTTGAATTAAATATACGAATAGAGTTAAAATGCTTGCTAAACTCCTGCTTCCATTCTTTGGTATAATCTAAGGTTTGATTTTTACTGTTAATAACAGCCATGCGAGGACGTCCTGTAAGCCTCAGTATTTCCATTTCAGCAATATCATCATCCCTGACAGGCCTTGATCCATCCACAATATAAATAATACCTGCGCCCCTTTCAACAGGGCTGAGAAGCTCGCATTCATCAGCAAAAAACGGATCATCTTTATGGGCTTTAATAAACCCGGAGATTATCTTTGACTGGTCCTGGCTATACTCTTTAAACCATGCAAGTGTCTGTTTTGGGGTCTGAAATCCTGGAGTGTCAGAAAACCGAATTATTTTTTTACCATCAATTTTAACAGTATAAGTCCTTACAACTGTCGTCTCCCCAGGCACAGGGCTTACCTTAATCTGATCATCTTCTGTTAAAGTTGAGACAACTGATGATTTACCTTCATTAGGATGGCCCAGTACTGCAAATTCAGGGACAATTTCAGTCTCTAAATAATGATTCATTCTCTAAACCTCTGCACGGCAATATCAAGGTTCCCAAGCTTTAAAACAGCTTTTTTCCAGACCTTAAAATTAATATCCTCTTCTGCAACTGACAAAGTTGCTTCCAACGGATTTTGAGTTAAAAGTATAAAAATTATATTTTCTTTAAAAACGATTTCCTTAATCTGCTTAAAATAATGAAGCAGGCCCTTGATAGGCGGCTGCCAGACTTCATGAAGAACAATTACATGGTCATTGCTTTCAATTTTCAAGGCATTTAAAGTCTTTTTATCAAAAGAAAAATCAAAATCAATATAGACTACCTTTTCAATATTAATAAACATGCTGGTTCTAATTTTTCTTTTTATGTTTTCAATAATCTGTTCATCATATACAGCCTTTGATGTCAGCAGCAATGCCCGGCCATGTTTTTTGAGCTTTGCAGGACTTGCTTTGTCATTAATTTTGAGTTGATCAGGCAGGTCATTTTTCGGTTCAACAATTCTTATTACAGGGTTTTCTTCAAAATCTATATCCCAGAAAGGAGATTGCATTTTTATAATAAGTTTTTTAAATCTTGGTCTTTCAAAATCAAAATTTAACAATGATTTTTTCTGGGCAAAAGCTCCTGCAATTATCAATACAAGCCTTGGCAGTACTGCATAAAAAATAATTCCAAGACATAAAAAGGGCCACCATGAGACAAGATCTTTTGTTGCAAGGACAGCAATTGATTCTTTTAAAATCATTCTTGTACCTTCAATCTGATCAATACTCGGATGTGCAAGTGTATGAGGTACAAACCAGGACCACGGCATTGCAATAAAAGAAACAACTTTATAAACACTTGAACTGCCTGTTAAAAGTGTAGACTGCCAGCCAAATGCCATGTCACTTGTAACAACCCTGAAAAATGTTCCGCTTAATGAGCCTAGAGAAAACCCTAATGCAAAAACAGAAGACATTATAAAAAATGGCCAGAAAAAAATTTCTTTGTATTCTAAGTTTTTCATTCTTATCAGAGAAGCTGTATACTCTATTGTATCAAGACTTTTTCTAAAGAACGACATGTTTATCTTTTTTAATAAAGCAGGTAAAACATTAAAGAAAAGAGAAGAGATAAATGCCTGAACCATTGAATTACCTGAAGAATAACTATAATTTTTTAAACCCGCGTACCTTTTCAATAAAAAAAACAGGGAAAATACAACAACAATAAACTGAAGAATAATAAACAAAGATATAAAAACAGTAACATTAATAGGTTGTATCCCATGATAGGCAAGAAAAGAACAGACAAGAGAAATCCCTGTAAAAAAACCCAAAAAAATCATTAAATAAAGCATCCACTTATAAAAAAGTGCAAAAACACTTCCAGGCAGAAGTTTTAATCCCTTATGCTCAGAATCTTTATAAAACTGCTCTCTTCTTTGCTCCAGCCATGACATTAAAATCGATCTGTCATCATTTGCAGATTTACTGCATTTTAGAAATATTTCTCGATCATCACGAATTCGTTTTTCTATATCCTTGTCAGATACAATTTTTTCATCAACACTGAGTAAATAATCAAGGTCAATAATGTCTTTTAATTTCATTCTCATAATTTTTTATTTTTAACAGATCACGCTATTTTTAACAATTGTCTTTAAAAAATTGTCAAGAAGCTTTGAAGCATGATTCCATCTGTGCCAATAAAGCTTGACTGGAATATGACTGTCAGGAGCTATATCAATAAGATGTCCTGAATTCACATAATCCAACCCCTGAAGGTCTGGTTACAAGAATCTGGCCAGGCTGCTCTTCAGGGAGCTTTAACCTTGGGACATTGCAGACTGGATTATATGAAGTTTTTGGGCAGCTTTCTCAAATCCACCTTAAAAACAATAAAACCAAAGATAGGAAACTCGCCAAAATGAATAATACCCTGATGGAACAACAAAATCAAACAATAAATCCTGACAAACTTGGAATTTTTAATGATTATTTTCCAGATTGAAAGTTGGAAGTATGCTTAACAAAACAGGCATAACCAAAAATCCAAAGGAGTTTGTTCCTTAGAACTGTTTACTATTGTTTTTGTTTCCTGCGACAGGAAACGTGGTTGTGTTTTTTTTTGAAAAAAGTTTATTTTTTTTGAAAAAAGTTTGATTTTAGTGTATAATAATTTCATATTTCAAATCAATACGATGTAGAATCAGATTTTCACACAAAACAACTATAATTTGCTTAAATTTTAGAAGCTTATCATTACGAAAATATGGCCTTTAATACTGTATTAAAGGAGTAAGGAGTTTCCATGAAAAAACAAGTCAAACAAATATTTTTACAAAGAGCTCAAGTGAATACTGCAGTCAGAAGAGTCGCTCTGCTGCTATTTTTTATTGCAGTTATGTATGGATTGACAGCAATTGTCTATTCCACCCATGTTCTTTATAAAGTAAAATTGAATTATGCTGTTATCATAGAGCAGTTTGGAGGGCAAAGAGAAGCGATCACTGATGTAGGGTGGCATTGCCGACTCCCGATATTTACCGGGCTTGAAAAAGTAGTGCCTTTAATGAATCAGAACCTTTATCTCGGCGGGAGTTCTGAACCCATGAAAATTATTTCCAAAGAAAATGTAGCTCTCTGGACATCGGCTCAAATGACTTTTCGGATTAAGAACCTGACAGTCTGGGGTATTGAGAATCTTTTTCCGGAAGTACTTTTACAGGGAGATTTTGACGGGATTACAAAAGATACGCTCCAGGCTCAGGGCGTGAATGAGTTGATCAGTTCAAGAGAAGTTATCAAGGAAAAGATCTTTCAGGCACTGAAAGAACGACCAATTAACAAGAACGGGCCAAGATTAGAGCAGAAATATGGGATTGAAATTGTAAGTTTTGTTCTTAACGAAACACGGTTCGGCGATAAACTGGTGGAAGCCACTGAAGATAAAAAGCGCAGAGAGTTAATAGCCGAAGCTGAAAACTATGCAGCCGGCCAGGAAGCTGACAGAATTCGTAAATTATATAAAGCTTATCTTGATGGGATAAAATCCTTACACCGTGCTCTGGGGAGTTCTGAGGGTCAGGCAGTAAACCCAGCCCTGTTACAATTCTTGTCCCAGCAAAAATGGGCAACTGCCTATGAGAAAAATCAGTCAGATCAGAAAACTTTTGTTCTCCATGGAAAAGATAATATACCGGCAGTAACGCTACCTTCTTTTGCAGAGATTCTATCAAAAGAGGATGTTAAAAAAATAGATAAAAAAAAAGAATAGAGAATTAATGGCAAAGCGAACAACAAAAGAGAAAACTTATATACGTCTTCCTGAAGCAAAAATAGAAAAAATCAAGACCATGGCCCTGTCCTGGTCTTATGATACTAAAACCTTTGTCAGATCCAGGCTTAATCAGTTTACTCCTTCCCCACGAATATTTTCCATTCTCAGCTTAACAGGTTCTATTCTTTTGCTTAGAAAAAGAAAAGAAAAGCAGATGAATGTCCTTAATAACCCTGAAATCCTTAAGGACTGGAAAAAGCGATTTGAATATTCCGGTGAGACTAACCCGGGTGCGTCATGGAACAAGATTATTGAAAAAGAACTCACAAAACAGGAAAGACATTATCTTATTTCGGTTCTTGACAACGAGCTTACTGATATTCATGTGCCAGTTGAATTTGAAGAGATATTTGAAAAAATTTACCGGGCTCATATCAGAAAAGAATTTATCACTGATCCTGATGTACCCAAAGCCCCGATTATAATTGTTGAAGGGTCAAGCGGAAGTGGAAAAAGCGCTACAGTAATAGAAGCTCTTGAAAAGGTGGTCTTCAAAAATGAGGTCCTGCCAATAGTGGACTGGCGGAAAAAACGGAATGAAATCCTTGCCAAAGAGAGCCTTTTTACAAATATAGAAGATGTAGACCCTGAATATGCAATGGAAATTGCCCAGAAGAAAAAGCAGGCTTTTTTCAGACGGTTGGCAGGTATACCGATTTTAAACAGAATATTTAGAAAAAGCATAATCGAAAACCTGACTCAATTTGAGGAACGGGGAATCGAAGTTGATTTTTCCACCATAACTCCAAACGATTATCAGACAGCTCTGGCAGGAGAGCCTGGTAATTATTTTAAACGTGCCATGGGCAATCCCAAGGTAACAGCTATCCGCCATATTGAGGAAGCACATTCTGCCTTTGGCAGATCAGATGCCAAAGGAGTGTCCAGTGGAGTTGAAAATCAGCAGAGGACTTTAATTGACACTTCAAACCTTGTGTTGGATGAGATTATTAATGGTCGCAGGGACTGTTTGTTAATAGCAACAAGTGATCAGACTGAACGGTTTGATTCTGCAATCTATCGCCGTTTTGTAGAAAAGGGGCGAATTATAGATATTTCAGAGTTCTGGATGAATGCTGAAAATTTAAAGAAAATTATTTTTCTGGAATTAAAAAGGCACCAGATACCAACTAAATATACCCTTGATTCTCCAAAACTTGATACTGCCGCCGATAAAATATATGAAATTTTCAAAGAAAGAAATCTGAAGATCAGCCCTGCCTATGTTAGAAAACTTATTGAATCAATAATTAGTATAAAAAATGATTTTGTTCTTGAGTGTCTTGGAAATGGTGTCCTTGTAAGAAGTGCTTTTGAACTTGTGGCTAAAAATCTTTATGGTGAGCTTTATAAAAAGATTGTTAACAGAATGGACAGGTGTGCTTTATGGAGTGACTATGTGGGGGATATCAAAAACAAGTTTTCTGAGATGGCAAACAATTGCTTTAGCTATGGTGTGAGTGAAGATAAAGGGGTTGTATTGACAGGACCTCCTGGAAGCGGAAAAACATTTCTGGCACGAACCTGGTTGTCAGCTAACAAGCATGTACATGATATTTCAACAAGTCCATCTGGCTTGCAGGATTCATCAGATCCTGTTCATGGGGCGGTTTCAAATCTCGAAAAAGTTTATGATATTGCTAAAATGATTGCTCCGACTATTATTTTTTTTGATGAGGGAGATGCTCTGGCTCCAAAGAGAAGTGCCACGGGCGGATCTCCTTCAGATGCTTTGACCAATAAATTTCTTAATATTATTGACGGTGAAATTCCATTAAATAAAGTGTTCACTGTTTTAACAACCAACAGGTTTGATATACTGGATCCCGCCTTGATTCGTTCCAAGAGATTGAAAACTCTGGAAATTTCCGGTCATTTAAGGCAAAAAGATATTGAAGATATAATCTCCAAGCAGTTTGATAGAATTTCACATGGCAAAAATATTTCTGTTAAAAAAATAATTAAAAGTGCTCAGGGGATATGCGCTACACCTGCTGATTATTCTTCATTTACAGAAAAAGCCATTGCCCTTTGCAG
>JAGLLQ010000123.1 GCA_023140455.1 Desulfobacteraceae bacterium
ATTCTTTTTTTATCTTTTAATACTTTTGCAAGATATCCTAAAAATTCATCTTCTTCCTGCCAGGTCATTGTAAAAAGATTTTTAGTAAAAGCATTTGTTGTTTCAGAAGTTTTTATCCAGTCCATAATATAAAGCATCAATCGTGAAGTGGTATTTTCTTTTTCAAGTAATGACAGCTTTATGAAAGAATGCCTGCTTTTATTAAAATCTCCGGTACAGAAATTTAGCATCCCCGCTGCAAACAATAGGATTGGAGCTTTACTCGTTTTAAGCATTGTTTCAGCTAAATTTGCTGCATCTTTGAATTTATTTTCAATAGCAAGGTTGGTAATCTGCTCAAGTTTTGACTCTATAGAAAAATCAAGCATGCCATCCCATTGAGGTTGGCCTGATTTAATTGATTCAATGAACTGTGCCGGTCCTGAGATGGGCAGGATTAGGCCAAAATCTGATAAGGGTGTGTTGAGATTAAAAGATGCACTGATCTGGTCGGTCAGTACCCCGGTTGCAATTCCGATGACACGGCCATTGGCATTGATGGCGGGCCCACCACTATTCCCTTTATAAATAGAGGAATCCACCTGAATTATTTCTCTGGATGTTCTTCTGACATACCCTTTAGTAATACTTGTGTTGACATGGTCATCCTGTCCCCGGTGTCCCAACGGGAATCCGATAATTGCCACAGGTGAGAGGCGCTGGATATCGATTGACACTGTTGCGGTTTCAAAAGGCAAAGGTTTAAGTCTGGGAGGAAGAGTATCAATCTTTAAAACTGCAAAATCATTTTTAAATGGAGATTTTATCATTTCACTTGTTTTGAGAGAAGATCTGGGTATCCCTGCGATTCTAAGATTTCCCTCTCCTCCCGTACTATAGGCAGATGCAAGATAATAAGAATCTGACAATTCACTGCTTTTACTCAAAACAGGTAACCGGTTAAAAGCTTTGTCCCCTTCAAACCATAAATACATTTTATAATCAAATTTAACAGATTTCTTTAACATTGCATAATGGCCAAAAGCCTGAAAAAGAGCAGGATCATCAAGCCAGGGGCACGCCACATGACGATTTGTCAGAAGATACCCGCTGCTGTCAACAAGAAAGGCAGTCCCTTCTATCCTGTTTCTGTAAATAATTTGATCTGTTTCAGATAACCAGTATTCCACCATTATAAATGCAACAGAACTGGCATATGATTCTACAAAATTGGAAAGTGTTACTTTTTGATCATTTTTATCAAAATTGATGTAAAACCATGAAAGACCACTAAAGGTAACAATACCAACTATAATCAGTATTAGTATTATCACTGTTTTTTTAAACCACTGCAATTCATTGACCAGACGTTTCTTTTTATTATAAATCAATGGCTGTTGCTCTGAACTGGGCAGCTGGTCTAAAATTTGTGATAGTGTTGATACAATTTTACCCATTGTTTGAGGTCGAAGATCGGGATTGTCTGACAACATGATTTTAATCAGAATGGTAAGTTCAGGATCAAGATCTGTTAATTCCTCAAGCTTTGAAGAAGGGTTTGTCAAATTGTGGTCTGCACTTAACAGCTCAACAAAAATTTTACCCAGTGACCAGATACCGCTTTTATAATCAATGGCTCTCTCATTGATAATGTCTGGATGGTAATCCAGTAGTTTTTGCAGCATGGGGCCATGGTTGGTTGTTTTCGCACTTAAAAACCTGGAAAGTTTATAGTTAATCTTGATATTGAGATCTTTTATCTTTGCTTTGGGGATCAGGATATCATCAAGAAGCAGGTAAGGCATAAAATGATCATTTTTATGTAACAGATCAAGTACAGATGCAATACTGTGAAAAAGGGTTACCATTCTGCGCTGATCATTTAATAATCCTGACATAAAGATGGAGCCCCAGTCATCTGCATCAACCCATTCGCTGAGCCTGTACCAGAGGCCTTCGCGGCTTTTTTTAATGGCATAATGATGTACAAAATATTCTGATGGCAGCTTGCTCAGTTCTGTAAGTTCTTTTTCAAGCCGCATGGCAACATGTTCATCTACACCGGAGTTTTTTGTGAACAAGCTGATACAGACAGGTTTTTTACTCTGTTCTTTTATGGCTTTGCAGACAAGAGATGAGTGACCCTCATGGATGATGGCCTGGATTTTGTAATCGTCAATATATCTTATGCCATCTAAGATGTCACTGCCACAGGCCGGGCATGTTGAAATTTTTTGAGAGATTATTAGGTTGCATGATTTGCATCGTTTCATATCAGGACCTCTCTTTCGATTTATGTTATCCCCAAATGAGATATCCTTCTTATAATATAAGATTCTTAGCAGAAATAGTCAAGTGAGGGGACATTAGCCTGTGCTGATATATAGTGTGTGCAGTATGGCATAATTCATGACAACATCAGAGGTTCAACCCTTTAAATTCCCTTGTATAATCAGACTTCATAGTCTATCCTGCAAAAGAAATTAGAACGATCAACTCAGAGATTAGCCCAAGGAGATTTCCATCATGAAATATTTCAGTAAAAGTATTTTACTGGTCTTAGCCTTTACACTTATTGGATGTTCAACAATTAATACTCAAATAACCAAAGATAATTTTTCTGTTACCTCTGAATTATATGATCGTATGCTTGAAGGTGATGAGCCAAATGCGGCTCTGTTGAATTTGTTTCTGACAAAAATGCCTAAAGGCGGCGATATCCATCATCACTACTCAGGAACAATCTATGCTGAAACATATTTAGACTGGGTCAGGCAAAAGGAATGGCTTATTGACCCATGTTCATTGAAGATTGTAATCCCATCAAAAAACTTTAAGGACAGTTCGTGTGAGAGCAGGCCTTTGTCAGTAGAAGAGCTGATGTCTGACGACTCACTTTATAGAAAGTTACTAACACTATGGTCTGATAAAGACTTTAAAAATCATAGCCATGATCAGCCTCCTCCGGATTTAAACTTTTTCAGTACATTTGGATACTTTGGCAAGATATCTGATGAATATACGAATAATGGCTTGCAAATTGTCAAAAAAAGAGCAGTTAGTGAAAATATAGCATACATAGAAAGCATGCTAAGCCGGGTGGGCATTAAGGGTTCAAAGTATATTCCTGCCAAAGAAAGAGATGAGTATAACAAAAGATTAAGAAGTGCAAAGACACAAGTCAAAGTGAATGAGGTCTTGGATGAAATAGTTGCTGTTTTTACAAAGAATCCAAATTTTGAAGCTGCTATAGAGGGTTTTATAGAGAAAGTTGAAAAGGATCATGAAAATATAGATGATGATTATTTTATCATGAGGTATCAGACCTATGCTGTGAGAGTGCTTAGCCCTGTCCAGGTATTTGCTGACCTCTTTTCAGGATATATTGCTTCAATAAAATCACCTTTAATTGTTGGTGTTAATATAGTTGCCCCGGAAAATAATGCTGTGGCGCTTTCTGATTACACTCTGCATATGAGGATGTACAATTACCTTAAAAGTAAATATCCCAATGTAAACAGAGCTCTTCATGCAGGTGAGCTCACACTGGGTATGGTCAGGCCAAAAGATTTATTGTTCCATATAAGAGAGGCCCGTGAAATAGCTGATGCGCAAAGAATAGGGCATGGTGTAGATATACCATATGAGGCAAGCTCTATAGAACTGCTTGAAGATCTTAAAGAGAATTCAGTTATTGAGATAAATTTAACGAGCAATAGTTTTATACTGGGAGTTGAAAAAAATAGGCATCCATATCTTATTTATTCAAAATATAATGTACCTATGGTTATTGCTACAGATGATTCAGGAGTATCAAGAAACAATTTAACCAATGAATTTCTGCTGTTATCTACTAGATATAAGCCGTCCTATAAAGAACTAAAGCAATATATTTATAACAGCATACAATACTCGTTTTTATCAGAACATCAAAAAACAATTATTACAAAGAGAATAGATAATAGCTTTCTCCTTTTTGAAAAGGAGATGGCTGATTTATACTCTCGACTCAGTTTTTAAAAAGAGATAATCAAGCCCAGCTATAAATTAGCTGTTTTTTTTATAAAATCTTGTTTTTTATATAATTTTTATGGTATGAAAATTACAATCAAGTATTGGTTTTTTATATTTGATTTATTCAAATAAATCAATTTTCAGGAGGAATTAGGATGAAAGATGTTGTTATTGTGAGCGGTGCAAGAACCCCAATCGGTTCTTTTGGCGGCTCTTTAAAAAGTGTATCAGCTATTGACCTTGGAACTCTTGCCATGAGAGGCGCATTGAAAAAAGCAGGTTTAAGACCTGTTGCAAGTGAATCCCAGAAAGAATTGGGTCCGGATGCACTTAAAGATCAGGGGATACTTGATCTTGAGAAAGAAGGATATGATTATGATGATGCAGCTCAACAGATTGCTATAGATGAAGTAATTGTGGGTAATGTTCTCCAGGCAGGTCAAGGCCAGAATCCTGGAAGACAGACAATGATAAGGGCAGGTCTTCCAAAAGAAACCCCTGCATTTACTCTTAATAAAGTTTGTGCTTCAGGGCTTAAAGCAATTGCTCTAGGTGCTCAGTCCATTATGACAGGAAGTGCTGATGTTATTTTGGCAGGTGGACAGGAAAGCATGAGCAATGCACCCATGGCTTTAACTAAAGCAAGGTGGGGCCATAGAATGGAATTGACCGGTATTGGTGATGTTCATGATCTCATGGTTTTTGATGGTCTGTATGAAATCTTTTATGGATATCACATGGGACTGACTGCTGA
>JAGLLQ010000124.1 GCA_023140455.1 Desulfobacteraceae bacterium
AGTTTGCCGTTAAAAACAGGGGCATTGATTATCTGTTGTGCATTGATATTGCCATTGACCTTCAGACCCAAACCTTTCAGGGAAAATGAATCTATTTTAAGTGTCTGTTTTTCCAGATTGATCTTTGTGGCAGCATTTAAACTGATTTTTACCGGTGATTTTTGGATCTGTTTTCCCGACAACACTGCTTTTACTCTCAACGGATTCAATCTTAAGTCTTTCATATTACCTCTGATACCGATGTCAGCTGATACAGACTTAAGTACATTGGCAAGTTCGCTCTGCTCAACAGCTTTTAACAACCTGGGCAGGTTGCTTCCATTTATGGAGAGGCGCCCATTTATTTTTCCATTTATTTGATCAATATTGCTCCCGTTCAGTTTCCCGGCAACTACTATACCCAGTGATTTGGCAAAAATATCAGGCACGTGAATAAGCCCCTGTTTCATATCAATATCAAATTGGGTACCCATGTCAAATTTCTTGTTACCGACTTTTGATAATTGCCTGCCAAGTTTCCCTAATGTCTGGTTTTCACCCTGTTCAAAATAACCTGCCAGCTCCAATAACAAAGGTAGATCCGGACCGGTTGCTTTAAAGCTGCCTTTTACAGCAGGCGTTTTGGACTGGATTTGTCGGGCTGCAAGATCGCATTCCATATTTATCCCTAGTGCCTTTATCACCAAGCTTGGGACATTTACATTGCCTGTTTTGAGATCTACATTAAATTGAGTGGCAATATTAAAGTCTTTTCGCTTTATTTTCGTTAAATGTTTACCAAGGGGTTTGATCCTTGGTTTTATTCCTGGTTCAAATTGACCTGCAACCTGAATCAATGCTGGCAGATCTGGACCTATGGCAGAAAAATGACCTTTGAATGATGGCATTTTAGAGTGAATATCCCCAGCATGGACTTCCCCCTTGATTACTGCACCAAGCATATTAACAGTTAATCCTTTCAAATACGCATCCCCTTGTTCCATGTCCGCATCAAAATCTGCGCTGATATCAAAAGACCTGTCTTCTAATTTTGCCAATTGCCCGGCCAAAGGTTCTATCTCCGCCGCTTTAAACAATATGGCAAGGTCCTTCCCGGCAATATGCAGATTGCCTTTAACCGCAGGCTTGCCGGATTTTATCTTGCCAGCGGTAATATTGCCATCTGCATGGGTATCCAATCCATCAAACACCAGGTCTGATATACTGACAGTATCAGTGCTGAGATTTACATCAATCACCGACATCAACTTGAGTTTAGCCTGTCCTCCGGGAATATTTTTTCCTTTTATGGCTGCTTCAAATTGCATTGGTTGAAAGATATAATGTTTAGCATCAAGGTCATAGGCAATAGTCCCATTAAGAGCAGCATCCCCTGATATCTCTGGCATGCTTGCTTCAGCATTTAAAGACATTTTTAAATCAATGGGCTCTCCTAAAACCAACTTACCGGTTGATAAATTCAGGTCGGTCACGCGATAATTTATATTTGCTGCCTGATCATCCCATATCAGACCTGCATTGCGTATATCAAGACCACCAAGCATAAAGGCAGCCAATGGACGGGGGGGGGAAGATTTTTCCGACTTGGATTCTCCCTGTACCAGGTCGTCCCAATTTGTAATGCCTTGCTTGTTTTTAGCCAGATATATCATGGAGCCTTGAACCTGCAGGACATCCATGTTGATTTGTTTTTTAAGCAGGGGTAATGTCTTTACCCGCAATTTGAGATGGTCGACATGGAAAAACGGCTGTTCTCCGAATCCCTTGGCATTCCCGAGGGTTACATCATTGATTTCTATATCAATCCAAGGGTAATACTCCAATTTAATAGCTCCACCGAGAATAAGGTCTCTGCCGGTTTGTTCTTTAACCTTGGTAATAATAAATTCTTTATAGTTGTTGGGGTCAAGGTAGGTGATGGCGACACCAGCGCCTATAATTAAAATTACAAGTAATCCAAAACCTAAAAGAAATAATTTAAATAGTTTTTTCATGTTTTATTCATCCCAGTTACTTTAATAGAAAAAATAATAGCAAATTTTATCATGAATTCGATTGTCTATCCACATAAATATAGACAAAAAAGTTAAGATATGAAAGAAAGCCTGAAAGTCCAGATTGTCAGACAGCAGCCAAAATCAACCCCCATAAGCGTCACATTTCATACCCATTTTGATAAATAAATTTATCTTTTTAAGGTCCCCATCTCTAATAGCCGTAGGAGTTTTCAAAACAAACTAATTGCTGTTGAAACAGTCTTGAAGGGATTAATACCATGCGCTGAAAGGGGTCATACTTAAGTGCTGAATGACACTACAGGAGCGCTGAAAGGCAATCAAAATGCTTTAAAACATGGGTTCTATACTAAGGACGCCATAGCAGATAGAAAATATGTCAGGCGGTTGATTAATGCCTCTAAGGAGTTATTTGATGGTGTTTGATTTAAAGTTGTCGATATGCCGCACAGGCGTTGGCTGATGTTTGCCGGGACAAAGATGCACTTCCGAGTGCTCGTGTATCTGCTGCACGGGAAATATTAAACAGTTCTTTAAAATTAATCGAGCTTGAAGGGATTGAAGACAGGATCAAGGTGCTTGAAGAAAAGCTTTTAATCAACTGATTGGATAAAAGATTTCTTTTGAATCGTTGACTATGTGAGGTGTAAAAACTAATGCAAGATAATATGAGAAGGCTGGCTCCACGGAGAGCTGTGATATAATCACGCCCAATTAATAACGCAGTCACCGATAAAGGGCTGCAAAAAAGGAGGAACCAGCCATGAATAACATTATCACAATTGGAATGGATTTGGGAGA
>JAGLLQ010000125.1 GCA_023140455.1 Desulfobacteraceae bacterium
TCATCAGTCCATACAGCATGAATAAGAAGCGTGTTTGAATCAAGTAAACCTAAGTGATGTAAATACTTTACAGGACTCAACTTTTGTTCAGTCAGAATTTGATTGTGCTCAGTTTTTGTTTCAGATACATGGATCTGAAAAAGAAGCCCGTATTGATTTGCTGTTTCTTTTGCTTTTATTAATGTTTCTTTAGAGCATGTATAGGGGGAGTGGCAAAAAATAGAGGGTTTAATTCTGTCAGATTGATCCAGCCATTTCTCAACAAAATCTTTGGCATGGGAATTATTTTTTTCAGGATCTGCAACTCCAGGGGCAGGAAAATCTATCACACCCTGGCCTAAAACTGCTCTTAGACCTGTTGAGCAGACAGCTTTTGCCACTTCATTTTCATAAAAATAACCATCACAGCAGGTAGTTGTGCCTGATAATAGAAGTTCCGCGCATGAAAGAAGAGTTCCCTGTTTTACCGATTCCGGATTGATACGGCTTGCTTCTGCCGGAAAAATATAATCATTGAGCCACGTCATCAAAGGCAGATCGTCAGCCAGCCCGCGAAACAGCGACATTGGAAGGTGGGTATGAGTATTAACAAGACCGGGAATAATCAATCCGCCATTTGCATCAATTATCTGTTTTGCTTTTGGCAACTGGATATTGTTTTTTGTTTCTTTTACTTCTACTACCTTGCTGTTTTTAACACAAACTATTCCATTATAAAAAATATCAAAATCAGGGTTAACAGTTACGACTATTCCATTATGAACAATCAGGTCATATCCCATTGTTTCACCTTATCATCTCCTGGGCTTCACTAATGCAATACATGAGATGTCTCGGGATTTTTGCATCTCCGATAAAATGGAATTCAATGTTTGATCCCTTTAGATATTTTGAAACCTCCCTTATCGGACTCATTTTCTCTGCAATTACAACAGTGTCAAAATTATCCAATGATTGTTCTTCACTGTTTGCTTTAAATGCAACGCCATTGTTTGAAAACTTTGTAATTGAAACATTCTTGAACAATTTGACAGAATTCTCTTTTAATCTTTCTCGTAAATAGTACCTGTCGTTGCTGGACATTTCTTCTGCATAGCTGGATTTCCGGTTCAGGACAACTACATTTTTTCCTTTTTCAGATAGATAATCAGCTGTAAGCAATGCTGACATGCCACCGCCCAGAACTATGATATTATCTTTTATATCAGGGTTATCTTCATTGGCTTTATTATCTTCAAGAATATCAACACAGGTTAAAATTTCCATATCTGATTGAAAAAGTCCTTTAACCATGGGCATATCCGGCATGGAGCCTGTGGCAAGGACAACTTTATCAGGATTTATTTTCTCTAACAGCTCTTTTGATAATTCAGTATTAAAGTCTATTTTAACATTTAATCGTTTAAGCTCATTTAAGAAAAACTCAAGGATATCATTCAATTCACTCCTGCCTGGAGTTTTTGCAGCAAGAGAAAGCAGACCTCCATAGTGGCTGTTTTTTTCACAAATCGTAACCCCATGCCCTTTCATGGCAAAATGTCGTGCACATGCCAGGCCCGAAGGACCTGCTCCTACTATCAATATATTGAAAATTTTATCAGATACACCATTGTCCTTTTTATTAATTCTGAATTCACGGCCCACATCAGGATTTACAACACAGGAGCCCGGCTCCCGGGCAAGGACAGCATGGATACATCCAAGACAGCATCCAAGGCATGGACGTATTTCAGAGAACTTCCCCTGCTTTGCTTTTTGAGGAAGAAACGGGTCAGCAAGTAAAGGCCTTCCCATGGAAATAAAATCTGCGTTATCCTCTGCTAAAATTTTTTCTGCAAGTTTTGGGTCTTTAATTCTTCCAACTGCTGCAACAGGGATTGAAACTACTTCTTTGATCGCCTTTGCAAGATGCACAAAACAACCCTGCTTTCTATACATGGATGGAATGGTAAGCTCT
>JAGLLQ010000126.1 GCA_023140455.1 Desulfobacteraceae bacterium
TGTTACTGATTTCCCCCATATAAAACAGATGTTTGTTGAAGCATATTCAAGGCTTGCTGCAATGAAACTCTTTTCCCAAAGAGCTACTGATTATATGAGAGCTGCATCTAAAGAGGACAGACGATATTTATTATATAATCCAATGGTTAAAATGAAAGTGCCAACACAGGGCGAAACCGTTATCAATTTAATCTGGGATGTTATTGCTGCAAAAGGATTTGAAAAAAATACTTATTTCGAAATGGCTGCTGTTGACATACGTGCTCTTCCAAAACTTGAAGGGACAGTACATGTTAACATGGCTTTGATTATTAAATTCATGAGCAATTATTTTTTTAATCCTGGCGAATTCGATTCTCTCTCCAAACAAGATAACGCTATTTGCGACGAATTCCTTTTTAACCAGGGAGCAACTAAAGGGCTTGGCAAAATTCAGTTTCATGATTATAACCTTGCATACAAGAGTATTGACACCCCTAATGTAAATATTTTTAAAGAGCAAATAGAAATTTTAAAAAAGATGCTGATTAATGCAACTCCTGATAAAGCCCAGGCTAAAAACATGGATTTTCTTTTATATCTTGGCGAAATGTTCACGCTTGTTGCCTATGGACAACTAATAATTGAAAAGCAGAATATGGAAGATTTCGGTATAGATCTTTTAGAACAAATCTTTGACTTCATGATCAGAGATTTTTCAGAATATGCTTTAAAACTGTATTCCAAAGCAGACACTAATGCAGAACAAATGGAATACTGCCTTAAAATTGTTAAAAAGCCTGTAACTGCTGCTGATAGTTTTAATAAGTTCTGGAATAATCACATAATTAAATTAAAAGATGCCTATGAAATGAATCCATAAAAACAATTTTATTTGTGCTGAGAAAATAGTACTGAAAAAATTCCTTATCTTTGCTATAATGACACCATTGCAATTTCTTTTTGGAGTTTTTTCTATTGGAGTCATCAAATTGGTCAACCATTTATGGGTTTTTTTCTTTTGTTGCAGGATTTTTATCCGTATCAATTGCAATATATCTGTCGCCATATTGGAAAAACATAAGCGCAAGACTATTAATGCTTTTAATGATTTCTGGTACTGTATGGTCAATGGCCTATGGAATGGAACTTATCAGCCCAAACCTTAATATAAAACTTTGGTGGGTTAAAACTGAGTATTTTGGAGCTGTTTGGGTTGGCTTGCTGCTTTTTTGTTTTATTATATCTGTAGCATGTAAAAAATGGCACATAAAAAAAACAGGGTATGCTCTTTTAAGCATTATTCCAATCATTACTATTATTCTGGTACTGACAAATAATAGTCATAATCTTATGTGGGATCTGGCATGGATAGACATAAGCGGCAGAGCACCTGCTATGTCATATATAAGAGGGCCCGGGTTTTGGGGATATGTTGTTTATGCCTATTTATTATTAATATTGTCAACTATTGCTCTAATACACTCTCTGATCTCAGCCAGGGGAATTTTTAAAAAACAATTAATCACTGTATTGATTGGAATCTCATTCCCATGGATTGCCAACTTTATGTATCTGTTTGGTTCTCATGAACTTAAACTTCTTGATCTCACGCCTGTTTCCTTTACGATCAGTGGAATAGCCTTCTCATGGGGACTGTTTAGATATCAAATGCTAAGTATAATTCCTCTTGCAAGAGAAGCAGTAATAGACAGCATGGATGATCCTCTCATTGCACTTGATACAAATGACCTGGTTTTAGATATGAATAGAGCAGCAAAGTCTCTATTCAGCATTGAAGCCTTTACTCCAGCCCATAATGAACTAAAAAATTTAATTCCAGTATTATATGGCCAGGTTTTAAAACACAGGCAGCATAAACTATCTGAGGTGGAAACATCTTTTATGGTCGAGGCATTGCAAAAACACTGGAATCTCAGGGTTACTCCGTTATTAAATAAAAAGGATAAACAAACAGGCTGGATGATCCTTCTTCGAGATATTACAGACAAAAAAAATGCTGAGCATATAGCAAAAGAAAGCGGGAGAATCCATAAAATCATGTTGGAAGCTTCCCCTAATCCAATTGTCTATTATAATAAAACAGGTGAAGTAACTTATATAAACCCTGCATTTACAAGAGTATTTGGCTGGCATTTAGATGAAATCATAGGAAAACGAATTGATTTTGTTCC
>JAGLLQ010000127.1 GCA_023140455.1 Desulfobacteraceae bacterium
TGATCATCATAAATTAAAGCATACATAATATATCTCCTTTCTATTCTTATGTGTCATTTTGATATTATTAATCATAATGACACATATTAAATTATATAGCATTATTAGCCTCTTGCAAGTCCGGGTATCAATGACGGCGGTACAATCATCACAGGACAGGGTGCCCACAGAACAGCATCTGCTGTTGTTGCACCAAGTGGCTTGACATTTGGGCTTCCTCCCATGGCAAGAGGGGTTTCAGTCGAGGTCCCCATCACCATAAGATCAGCTGCAGTATTCCTGGCAAGTTTTGAAAGTTCACTTACAACATCTCCATCACCAACATTAATTGCATAATTATCAAACCCTCTGTCTTTCATCTGCCCTACATAGGCATCTACAACTTTGATTTCAGCGTCTATTATTGCTTGTTCTACTTTTGCTTCGTCAAAATTCAATCGCCCCAGACCATAATATATCCACAGCTTTGCATCATTCTTCTCTGCAAGGTTTAAAGCAAAATTAAAAATATGGTTGCAGTACTCAGTCAAGCAAGTGCTGAAAAGAATTTTCTTATACATAATCATAGCTCCTTAATTCAATGTATTATAGTTCCTTAAAAACCGAGCAGTGAAAGTGCAGGCGAAATAGTCAGGCCTGCACTTCACACGCAGGCATCAATTGCCCAGGTTATCGGCAGTTGCATCTTCTTCAAGATGCTCTTCCCATTTTTCTCCCCAAAGGTCAGGAACTGTTTCTTCAACCTCCATGATAGAGTCCCAGGAAATACCTATTTCAGTAAAAATATTTTTCAAATCTTCTTCATTTGATGCCAGCCAGATACAATACCTTACACCTTTGTCTTCATTAAAGTATGTTCTGATCCATGTACCGGTTTCTACATTAGCAAGCTTTCTCCAATTTGCCTGTACTTCATTACAATCAACACCTGGGTTGTTGTGTACCATCATAAATTTTTTTAAATGTGCCATTTTTGACCTCCTGTAATAATATTCTCTTATTTATACTCAGCCAGTTTATATCTCCCATTGCTGAGTGCTTTGATATACTTCATTACAATTGTTATGCCAGATGTATTTTGTTTTTAATATAAACTTGATAACTAACTGAAAATAATGTAAAAATCACTACCCTAACTTAATAAAGAATTTTTAAAAAAAGGATTTGACATTAGTATACAGTGTTCATTAAAATGGTACCTGTAAAAAGTGGCGCTACTTGTGGCGCCAATAAATATTAAAGAAAGCACAGAATCATGGCTAAAATTGCAAATGAAATACAGAATAATGAACTTGTAAAAATGCTTTTAGAATCCATTGGGGATGGTATCTTTATTCTGGACAACCAGGGTCGTATTGTGGCATGGAACCGTGCCATGGAAAAGATTACAGGCTTTAAACAAAGCGAGGTTCTCAACCAGAACTGCAGAATGCTGAATTTTAATCAATGTTTTGGAAAGGATTGTCCCACTGGATATCAAGAATGCGGCATCTTTAAATATGGCAAGGTAGACCCGACAGAATGCATGCTCTATCACAAGGATGGTCATGAAATCAATGTGACTAAAAACGCCAGGGTAATCCGTAATCAGAATCAGAAAATCCTTGGCGTAGTTGAAGCTGTAACAGATTTAACTGAATTACAAAACACCCGCCTTAAAATGGAGGAAGCAACCCGTCGCCTTGGTGAATTGAACCGCCTTCAGGGTATAATCGGGAAAAGTCAGGTCATGCAGAATGTATTTACCTTTATCAAAGCATCTGCAGCCAGCGACGCTACCATTCTGATACAAGGTGACAGCGGCACCGGGAAAGAGCTTGTGGCAAGTGCCATACATACTATCAGCCAACGCAGAGACAAGCCATTTGTCATAGTCAATTGCAGTGCATTATCTGAATCTCTGCTCGAGAGTGAACTTTTTGGTCATGTAAAAGG
>JAGLLQ010000128.1 GCA_023140455.1 Desulfobacteraceae bacterium
ATATGCAGTTTGTTAATCATGCAGCTGAGGGCAGGGGGATTGATTCAGAAGTTATGGCAAAATTAGCAGACGGTCGTATTTATACGGGACAAAAAGCCATGCAATTAAATTTAATTGATCAATTGGGAAATTTTGAAGATTCAATTCACTTGGCAGGTGAGATGGCAGGAATTGAAGGTGAAGTTATACCGGTATATCCTAAACAGGACAGGATGAGTTTGTTTAAAGAGCTGACACAATCAGTAATCCAATCATTATTCAAAGATATCAACATTACCAGCCCCGTATCTGATAATTTCAGGTATATCATCAATTAAGGAGATTACACTGGAAGCTTTACCAGCAACTTTTCCACTGTCGATAACCATGTCTACTCTTTTGTGAAACATATCGTAAATAAATGCAGGGTCCTCTATAGGCTTACCATCTTTATCAGTTACACTTGTTGAGATAATCGGGTTCCCAAGCTCCATGGCAATGGTTGTTGCAATTTTATTATCAGGTACTCTTATTCCGGCTGTTCTTCTTTTTGTAAGCATTATTTTTGGTACCATCTTAGAACCTGCAAGAATAAATGTATAAGGGCCTGGTAAAAGTCTCTTCATATTTCTATATGCATAATTTGATACTTTTGCATATTTACTGATATCTTTTAAATCTGGGCAGATAAAGCTGAACGGTTGTTTTTTATCCCGCTGTTTTATTTGATATACTCTTTCAATTGCCTTTTTATTCATAATATCACAGCCAATTCCATAAAAGGTGTCAGTTGGATATATTATAACCCCGCCTTTTTTTAAAATATTTACAGCGTTATGGATGTGCCTTGCCTGTGGATTGTCTATATTAATTTTTAAATACATAGTTCAAAAGCCATTTAATATGAATAAATTAAAGCCGTAGCTTAAATATAAAAGAATTAAAAGTCAATAAACAATTCTGCACTACGTAATTTGATTATTGATTTAGATGAACTTTTTTGATATCTTAATAAATTAATTTATAATACCACTAAAATAGACATTCACCTGTCTTTATGACTGTAAAATAGGAGTAAACAATGACCAACTTGCAATTTGACCAAGGCCTTTCTTTTGACGATGTTCTTATTTTGCCTGGATATTCTGATATCTTACCTGATGAAGCAACAACACATACAAAATTAACTAAAAATCTTAAGCTCGATATTCCAATTGTCAGTGCAGCAATGGATACAGTAACAGAAGCCAGGTCTGCAATTATTATGGCAAGGATGGGAGGCTTGGGTTTTATTCATAGAAATTTGAGCATTGAAGAGCAATCAGTTGAAGTAGACAGAGTGAAAAAATCTGAAAGCGGTATGATAGTTGATCCTGTTACAGCACATCCTGAAACTTTGATCAGAGAAGTTTTAAGTATAATGTCAAAATATAAAATATCAGGAGTTCCTGTTGTTGATGGAGAAAAGCTTGCAGGTATTGTGACAAACAGGGATTTAAGATTTGAAACCGAACTTGATAAACCTGTAAAAGAAGTAATGACTTCAGAGAACCTGGTTACTGTCCCTGAAAAATTTACTTTAGAACAATCAAAAAAAATACTCCATCAGCACAGAATTGAAAAGCTTCTTGTTGTTGACAATAATGGTCTGCTTAAAGGATTGATCACTATAAAAGATATTGAAAAAATTATTAAATATCCCAATGCGTGTAAAGATTCATATGGCAGACTTAGAGCTGGCGCTGCAATTGGTGTTGGTTCTGATATGATGGAGAGAGTTGATAGCCTTTTAAAATTTGGAGCAGATGTTTTAGTAATTGATACATCTCACGGGCATTCACTTAATGTAATAAATGCTGTTAAAAAGATCAAATTATCTTTCCCGGAAAGCGAGGTAATTGCTGGTAATGTTGCAACTGCTGAAGGGGCAAAAGCTTTAATTGATGCCGGAGTTGACGCTGTTAAAATTGGAATTGGACCAGGATCTATATGCACTACAAGAATTATTGCAGG
>JAGLLQ010000129.1 GCA_023140455.1 Desulfobacteraceae bacterium
GGACTTGAAATAATCTTTAAATCATAATCATCAATTGCTTTTGCAAATATCTGCTGAATAAGTTTTGGCAGCACATCACCATGCACATCTTTTGAAAATTTATTTTCAAGTACTTTACGTGGAATCTTACCTTTTCTAAAACCTTTGACATTAGCTTTATTTTTAAGCTCTTTGTATGCACTATCAAGCTCTTTTGCAATAGTTTCCTGTGGAATTTCACATTGAAGGACTTTCTTTACCGTACTTTTATCTACAACGTTAATCTGCATTTTCCCATCCTGTTCAAATAGCTTTTAATTAATATTAAAAACTTTTATTTAAAAAAATTAAAAAAAATGTAATATATACTCAACAATAAATTGAATTAAATATACTATTTATAAGTGTACTAAAATAAACGCTAAATGCACAGGTGTCAAGATCATTGAATAAAGAAATTATTTCAGCAGGTTGTATCGTCCTGATTATCCTACTTTTCCAAGCGATTGGTGAAAATATCTGTAATGCTGAATCAAAAATCAATACAAACAGAAAAATAGTTGTTATTGATCCGGGGCATGGAGGGGAAGATACCGGTATTACAGTTAATTCCAACCTTTTTGAAAAGACATGCACCCTGGAACTTGCAAAACTTACAGCCAGACTTTTAAATAATAAATATACTGTACTTCTCACACGGGAGAGAGACCTTCATTTATCTGTTTTTAAAAGAACAGCTTTTGCCAATATTAAAAAGGCTGATGTTTTTATAAGTTTACATGCAAAAAAAAAAGCTGACCATGGCTCATTTATCATTTTTGAACCACCGGCAGGAGCAAAACTCCTAAAGCAAAAGTCTTCAACCCCCTGGGAAAAAGAACAGCTTAAACACATTAAAAAAAGCAAAGCTGCGGCAAAAAAATTTTCCATCAAATTCTCACATAAATTCCAAACTGATTTTAATACTATCAGTGCTCCGGCAATTGTTCTTCAGGGAGCACAGATGCCTGCTGTTTTAATTGAAGTTTTGTCAATGGAACATCTTATGGGTGAAACAGATTACGACGGAATCCTTCAAAACTATGCCAGGGTCATTGCTGAAAGTTTAGAAATGATTTTAAACTGATTTATGAAAAAAATAATAATAAATATCAGTGACATATACTATACCAATGGGTTTACCGCCTTCTAACACAGGGAGTCTGTGATATTTATTTTTGACCATCCGGTCCAGTATCACCATGAGATGTTCATCAATTGAAGCGCCAACTATATTTCTGCTCATAAGTTGACTGACTTTTTTTTCTTTAAGAGCTTTCATGGATAGATCAAATTGCTCAGCCCATGCCACTTCTTCTCCTTTTATCCCATGATTTAAAAAGGAAGGTCTTAGATGATAAAGAATATCAGCCATAGTTATTATTCCCACAAACATCATAACTTTATCCAGCACCATCAGGCTTGTGGCTTTCCCACCTGTTTCTCTGACTTTACCGTGTAAAATCATTTGAATTGCTTTCTCAACAGGCTCATCAGAATGAATTGTATCAAAATCAGTGACCATAATATCTTTAACAAATGTCTTCATGGTTTCCTCCTAAGAATAGTATGTCGCAATTCTAAAATTCAATATTACACTTAAACCATTTATTTGAGCTTTGCAACCATGTTTACTCACAAACTTTACTATACATTATAAAAATAAACTTGTTAAGTTTTCAGTGGCAACAAAAAACTGATATTCCATGCTTACCATGCGGCTTGAACCTCAGAAATGCAGGATAAAATTTAATTTTTAAGTATATTATCAATTATACAAATGGTATCTTTAACAATACAATAAATATGTTAAAGTTTTGGTAATAACTCCTATGAGAAATACCATACCTAAAATGACAATAAACCTTTGGAGAGACTATGAGCATAAGCAATAAAATATGGAGAGACAAACACGGTGTCTGCCACGTTGAGGGGAAAAACAGGGCAGAAGTCTTTGAGCTGATGGGATATGCCCATGGGAAAGACAGAGGCATGCAGATTATTTTAATGCGTATTCTGGGACAGGGGCGGGCATCTGAACTCCTTGATTCCAGCGATGAAGTCCTTGAGATTGACAAGTTCTTCAGAAGAATGAACTGGACAGGTTCAATTTCTTCCCAAATCGAAAAATTCTCTCCTGAAACAAAAGAGATAATTGATGCATATTGTAAAGGTGTAAACAGGGCATTTGTTGAAAAAATTCCATGGGAATGTAGACTTTTGGGGTTTAAACCTGAACCCTGGCGCATAGAAGACTCCATTCTTATATCACGCATGATAGGCTATCTTACCCTTGCACAATCCCAGGGTGAAATTCAAAGACTCTTTATTGAGTTTGTCCAGGCAGGCATGGATGAAGCAAGATTGAACGAACTTTTTCCAGGCATTCTTGGAGGGCTTGATATTGATCTTATTAAAAAAATAAAACTTGCTGAACGGCTTGTCTCTCCAGTCTCTCTATGGAATATTGCGGCACCTTTGATGATGGCATCCAATAACTGGGCAGTCTCAGGGAAAAAAACAGCTTCAGGAAAGCCGATTTTATCAAACGATCCTCACCTGGAAGTAAACAGGCTCCCAAATGTCTGGTATGAAATGGTACTAAAAGCAAACGACAGATATGCAATGGGTGGCACCATGCCCGGAGCACCTGCCCTTCTTGTTGGTCGAAATCAGAATCTTGCATGGAGTGCTACATATACATTTATGGACGGTACAGATTCATGGATTGAGAAATGTAAAGACGGCAAGTATTTGCGTGGGCCAGACAAATGGATAAAGTTTACCCAAAGGGAAGAGATAATCAAAAGAAAGAAAAAAGATCCTGTTAAAGTAGTTTTTTTTGAAAATGACCATGGTGTACTTGAAGGAGATCCTTATAAAGAGGATTGCTATATATCAACAGCATGGGCACCTGCTTTTTCAGGTGCTGTTACACTTGACAGCATTATTAAAATGTTTGACGCAAACACAGTTGAAAAAGGGATGGAACTCCTTGGTCGTGTAGAGACATCCTGGAATTTTATCCTTGCAGATAAGGATGGAAATATCGGCTACCAGATGTCCGGTCTTATGCCGAAAAGACGGGAAGGAATCAGTGGATTTGTTCCCCTGCCCGGCTGGGAAGAAAAAAATGACTGGCATGGGTTTGAAAGCCCTCAGGATCTACCGCGCTGCTATAATCCTGAATGCGGCTTTTTTGTAACAACCAATCAAAACCTTAACGAATACGGAAAAGTTAATCCTATTAATGTCGGCATGGGATCCTATCGTTCTGACCGGATTAGCAAACTACTCTCTGAAAACAATGAAATTACACGTGAATACATGTACAAATTACATTATGACGTATATTCAACACAGGCTGAATTGTTCATGAAGATCCTTTGCCCTCTTCTTCCTGATACACCCCAGGCAGAAATACTAAAGAACTGGAATTTTGAATACTCTGCTGATTCTAAAGGAGCATTTCTTTTTGACAGGTTTTACAAAGAGCTTTACCTTCAAGTCTTTGGTAAAAACGGTTTTGGCAATGATACAGTTGGACATATTGATAAGCATACTGGTATATTTAACGATTTTTATATAAATTTTGATAGGATACTCCTTTCTGAAAAATCATTATGGTTTGGTGATAACACAAGAGAGGAGCTCTATCAAAAGGCTGCTGAAAAAGCTCTGAAATCCCAGGTCGAACAATGGGGTAATACAAGACAAGTAATTATGAAAAATATTCTCTTTGACGGCAAGCTCCCAAAATTTCTCGGGTTTGACCGCGGACCAATAACCATTCAAGGAAGCCTCGCAACACCGCACCAGGGACAGGTTTTCGAAAG
>JAGLLQ010000013.1 GCA_023140455.1 Desulfobacteraceae bacterium
AACAAAAATCAGGGAACAAATCATTTAATTCAAACTATAATTCAAGAATCAGAAGCCTTCGAGCAAGGAAAAACAGGGCGGGATATTAAATACTCAAAAGAAGTTGAACACTGCATCTTCCTGATAACAAACCATCTTGAACAAAATGCTTCAAAAGAAAATATTTTTTCATATAGATGGACTGCTGTTAAACTTCTTGAAAATGATGAAATTATAATAAAGAGCTTTCAGGACAACCAAAGTGTTTTAGAAATCTCTGCAAAAGCCAGGCAGCGAATTAAAAATTTTTATCAGGACGATCCTGAAATAATAATCACTGAAGACCTATATGGCTTTATTGCCGGTATTACAAAAGAAGTTATATCCCATTCTCAAAAAAAACGGGTTGATATATCAAAAAATATTGATCTTGTTTTAACAAACAGACTATTAGGATTCCCTATTTTTCTATTTTTCATATGGGCAATGTTCCAAATGACATTTACTTTTGGTGCATATCCCATGGAATGGCTTGATTCAGGAGTAACAGCTCTCTCTATTTTTCTGGACAAGTTAATACCAGCTTGTATGTTAAAAGATTTGCTCATTGATGGAATCATTGCCGGTATTGGTAGTGTGGTCATATTTTTACCAAATATACTTATTCTGTTCTTCTGTATTGCATTATTTGAAGACACTGGATATATGGCAAGAGCTGCATTTCTCATGGACAGAATCATGCATATGATAGGACTTCATGGCAAATCATTTATTCCAATGCTCATGGGATTCGGTTGCAGTATCCCTGCTGTTATGGCAACCCGTACACTTGAAAGCAAAAAAGACAGAATACTTACAATTCTAATAATTCCATTTATGTCATGCTCTGCCAAACTTCCTGTTTATATTGTTCTTGCAGGAACTTTTTTTGCAGCAAAAGGCGGAACAGTGATATTTTGTCTCTATTTAGTGGGCATTGCTATTGCAATTATTTCAGGAAGACTTTTTAAGTCCAGATTGTTAAAAGGAGAAGATTCTCCCTTTGTTATGGAACTGCCTCCTTATAGAATGCCTATGATTAAAAGCCTTCTTATCCATATGTGGGACAGAAGTAAAATGTTTCTAAGAAAAATGGGAGGTGTCATCCTTATTGGATCTATTATCATCTGGACACTCTCTTATTTCCCTAAAAATGTCACTTATTCAATGGATTATGAAAGGCAGATTGCTCAACTAAAAACAAAATACTCTCAAAAAACAAGCTTTTCAGATCCTTCTGATGAACTTAAAAATAAAATTTTAGATCTGCAAAGACAACAGGAAAAAGAAAGGATCGAAAAAACCTACATTGGAAAATTAGGTAAGGCAATTGAACCGATATTCAAACCCATAGGTATAGATTGGCGTGCGAGTGTTGCTATTGTTACAGGAATTGTTGCCAAGGAAGTAGTTGTAAGCACAATGGGTGTGCTGTATGGAGTTGGAGATGAGGAATCAGAAGCTTTAAGCGTAGCACTTAAGGACTCGGGCATGACTCCGCTAAGCGCACTTTCTCTAATGCTTTTTGTACTTTTATATTTACCATGCATTGCCGCTTTAATTTCAATCTGGAAAGAATCATCAGCTAAATGGGCACTCTTTAATTTATTTTATACAACAACGGTTGCATGGTGTGTATCTTTTCTGGTATACCAAACTGGCAGAATACTTGGATTTGGATAAATATTAAGGAGACTTTATGAAACATCCCATGCATGTTAAATATAAGATAGTAGGCTTGATCACTCTTCTCTTGCTTCTGAGCTCTGCTTATGCAATTGCCAATGAACGCCGATGCATCAATAAAGCAATTGCTAATGTCAGATCAGGGCCTGGTACAGATTATGACATAAAATGGAAGGTTGAAAAATACCATCCAGTTATTATCCTTAAAAAACAAGGAGACTGGTATCAATTTGAAGATTTTGAAAAAGACAGAGCATGGATCCATGAATCCCTGTTGGGAAAAGAAAACGCAGTAATAACTATAAAAGATGACTGCAATGTACGTTCCGGACCAGGAACAAACAACGGAATTGTTTTCAAAGTGGTTAGAGGTGTGCCTTTTAAGGTGCTTGGTAAAAAGGAAAGCTGGTATAAAGTTAAACATGCCGATGGTGATCAGGGGTGGATTCATAAAACCCTTGTATGGTAATAATATTTTTTATTTTTTTATTAAGGGCAGAATATGGCAAGACAACAAAGAGTATCAAACGAACGTAGAAAAGAACTTGAAGAATTAGATCCCTTTCAGGAAAACCTCTTGAAAGCTATAGACTATATAAAAACTTATAAAAAGCAACTTATACTTATAGCTTTAGGCTTTGCAGCTGTGATTGTTATTTTTTCAGTAGTGATTTTCAATATAAAATCCTCTGAAAGCAAGGCATCTCTTTTGCTCAATGAAACATTAATTGAATATAGCAAGATAAAAGACTCTAAAGAAGGTTTTCTGGCAATTGAGAGTAATTTTTCTAAACTCTTTGAAGATTATTCCAATACAGCTGCAGGTAAAATGGCTAAAATAAAATTTGCCAAAATTTGTTATGATGCAGCAGACTATAAAAAAGCTTACGAGTATTATAAAAAAGCTCTTTCTGATTATAAAAGCGATCCAGCAATAGAAAGCCTGATTCTTTCTTCTCTTGGACGTACCTGTCTTGCGCTTGACAATTTTAAGGAAGCAGAAGCTTATTTTGTAAAAATTACCAAAAAGAATGATGCAATTTTAAAAGATGAAGCATTATATAATTTGGGAATGATTGCTGAAAAAACTGGGGACAAAACAGCAAGCCATGATTTTTATAAAAAAATTATTTTAGATTACCCTGACTCTATTTATAAAGCTTTAGCTCAAAACAAACTTGAATAATTAAAAAAGGTTGATAGGAATAAAACTCAAAAAAGCTGCTGAATTAACAGCAGCTTTTTTTTAAAAGGAGAAACAAAGATGAAAAAATTAACTTTGTTAGCTATAATTAAAGCAAATACCTTGCCACTTTCTCCGAATTGTTCTCTCTTCAAACAATCTACCCACATAACTATTTGAAATAATTCAATATTTTAATTTTTTATTTTATTAACAAATCTCAAACTTATCCAAATAGTATTGAAAGCTTGCTCAAGTCAAGTTCAAAATTTTGAACAGCTATAATTATTTTATAATGAATTTTGCCCATAACCAATTGGAATTAATACAAAATAACTCGCTTGGCTCTGGCGTTCAAAATCTTGAACTGTTTCTGCCCATTGGTTTATTTATCTAAACCATATTTTTTAAGTTTCTGATTCAAACCACTTTTCCCTATTCCAAGGATCTCAGCAGCCTTTGTCTGTACACCACTTGCAAGTGTCATTGCTCTTTGAATCATTCTTTTTTCAACTGAGATAAGCGTCTCAGAGAGTCCCGCATTTTCAGGAATTCCATCAAGATCAAGGTCTAAACCAATGTTTTGCCTGATTTTCAATGGAAGGTCTGCAGGAGTTATATCTTCGTCTGAAGATAATATTACAGCTCTCTCGATTGCATTCTCAAGTTCCCTTACATTGCCCTTCCATTGCTGATCAAATAAAAGCTTTGCTGCTTCTTGTGTTATACCCCGAACTTCAACAGGCGCGGTACTCTCAATTGCATATTTGTTAATAAAATGGCTGACTAAAAGCGGGATATCTTCTTTACGCTCTCGCAATGGTGGTATTGAGGCTTTTACAACATTCAACCTGTAGTAAAGGTCTTCCCTGAATAGACCTTTTTCAACTTCTTTTTCAAGATTTTTATTTGTAGCTGCAATAAGTCGAAAATCTACTGAAACAGGTTCAGTGCCGCCTACACGTTCAAAGCTCTTTTCCTGCAGCACCCTTAGAAGTTTTACCTGTAAATTTAATGACAATTCTCCAATCTCATCTAAGAAAAGTGTACCTTTATCTGCAATTTCAAATCGCCCTTTTTTCCGACTTGTTGCACCAGTAAATGCACCTTTCTCATGCCCGAATAACTCACTTTCAAGCAGACTCTCTGCAAACGCCGAACAATTAACTGCAATAAGAGAATTGGATTTCCTCGTACTATTATAATGTATTGATTTTGCCACAAGCTCTTTGCCGGTACCACTTTCACCCTCAATTAAAACATTTGCATTTGCAGGAGCAACTTTTTTAATTGTTTCATACAGCTCCTTCATTGATTTACTTTTGCCTATTATATTACCAAAACTATATGTTGAACTGATTGCATCTCTCAGCAGAACATTTTCCTGTACAATCCGGTATATGGAAAGGGCTTTCGAAATATGACTCAAAAGAGCCTCATTCTCAAAAGGTTTCTGGATAAACGTATATGCACCCTTCTGCATTGCTTCTACCGCTTTTTCAACACTTCCATGGGCAGTCATAACAATCACAGGGATATTAGGATTTATCTCTTTTATTTTGGATAAAAGCTCAACCCCATCCATTCCAGGCATTTTCACATCCGTAAGAACGAGATCAATAGTTTCCTGCCTGAGTATATCAAGAGCCTCCATTCCACTTGAAGCAGGGTAAGACAAATATCCTTCCTCCGCTAAAACTTCTTTGAGAATTAACGGATAGTGTTTCTCATCATCTACAATAACTATACTTTCCATCAATCAACTCTCCTTTACAGGCAATTTAATTGTGACTTTTGCGCCTTTCAATTTTCGGTTGGAGATTTCAATGTTCCCATTATGCGCATCAATAATATTCTTTACTATTCCAAGTCCGAGTCCGGTACCTGAATCTTTTGTTGTATAAAAAGGAGTCCAAATTTTTTCCAGTTCTTTTTCCTTTACTCCTATACCCTGATCTAAAAAATTTATAACTATATTATTCCCATTAAAAAAAATCTCTACAATAATTTTTCCTTTTTCGTCTGTCGCCTGAAAAGAATTAATAAATATATTTAAAAATGCCTGATATAACATAGAGGAATCTGCCATAATTTCAGGCAGGTTGGGCTCAAATATCTTCTCAATTTCGAATCCATCACTTTCAATTTGAGGCCGGAAAAATGCAATGTTTTTCTCAACAATTTGCTCAACCTGGCATAGATGCAAATCAGGCATTTTAGGCTTTGCAAAATCCAAAAAGTCTTTAATGATATTATTAAGCCTGCCTGATTCTTCAATAATGATATTGGGGATAGTTGTATCTAGCCCATATTTAGCAATTTGTTTTTTAAGCAAATCCGCACTGCTTTTGATTATACCAAGTGGATTTCTTATTTCATGAGACACACCTGCAGTCATTTCTCCTATTGCTGAAAGGTGTTCTGCTTTTCTCAACTTCTCTTTCAGCTGTAGTCTCTCTTCAGCTTTCTCCTTAATAATTTTTTCTCTTTTTTTAACAATTATTCGTAAAAAAATAAACAGTATGCTCATGACCATGAAACATGAGGCAAGTATCATACCCTGAAGTTTTGCAAGTTGCTTAAACTCTTCTGAGATATCCCTTACAATCTCAATAACTCCAATAACGTGGCCACGGGGTATAA
>JAGLLQ010000130.1 GCA_023140455.1 Desulfobacteraceae bacterium
GCAAAGAGAATTTCTGACATCACAAAAATACTTGCTGTTCCTGCCTGGATATATTTCATGCCCAGAAGATACAAAGTAAATGCACCAAATGTGGAGATAGCGACAAGCCCACAAAAAGTAAAAACAATTGTTTGGTTCAATGGCATAGGGTGACTGGTAAAAGGCTGGAAAGGTAGCAGCATAACAGATGCAACACCAAATGCAATTGTAAGGCATGCAGTTGCGCCATATTTTGACACCAGATTTTTACCGCACAGGCTCCAACCTGCATAGAAAAGAGGCACGGTAAATCCTGCCATAAGACCTGCCGTGTTGGTCTGTTCCAGCGCAAAGACATTTATACCCGAGGCCATTACAGTGCCTACAAAAATAATAATCATTGATACAATTTTTTCTCTGGTCAGTTCTTCCTTCCAAAGGTAAAACGCTGACATGGTTACCACAGCAGGCATTGCTGCCTGTAAAACTGTAGTAACAGCAGCACCGTTAAGCATAACACTTTTATTGTAAAATATGTGAAATCCGCCCAGAAAAAATCCCATGGCAATAAGCCAGGGCAGGTCCTTTCTCTCAATTTTCAAATTCCGGGGATTGGTCAAGATAGTGAACAACAACAAAGTAATAAATGCTGCAAGGTCCCGCCAGAAAGCAAGGGATACCGATGTACCTTCCGAATTTTTAAGAATAATAGTTACAAAAATACCGGACATGCCCCAGGCGGCAGCGGCTGTAACAACCAAAGCAGCGCCAATGGCTGAGGCATTTATTCGTATAGGCCGCTCAAGCATGCAACACCATATTTTTTACCTGGGACCTCTAAATAACCTGCCACATATTTTTGCATCAATGTATGTGACAGGTTTATCACAATTAATAAACTTTATTTGTATTATTATATCCATATCGCAGTTCATGCCTCAGGCCAATATACAGACTTACAATCATAATCAGCATTATAGCTGTGAAAGGCAGACCCACTGTGATAGCTATGGCCTGTATTGCACCGAGAGCATCCTTACCCCCCCCGACCAGAAGCGCTGCAGCAATTAATCCTTCCATTGTAGCCCAAAAAATCCTCTGGGGAACCGGCGCATCTAATTTACCACCTGCTGTAATAGAGTCTACCACCAAAGATCCTGAATCTGAAGATGTGACAAAAAAAACAAGCACAAGCACAATACCAAAGAACGAGGTAATCTGGGTCATGGGAAGATTTGACAGCATCTGGAACATTGCAAGCGAGACTTCTCCAAGACCTTTTTCTGCAAGGACACCTACATTTTGCTGGATCTGCAGCAAAGCATTCCCACCAAAAGCCTGCATCCAGATAATGGTTAAAAATGTTGGTACCAGAAGTACGGCTGTAATAAATTGCCGGATGGTGCGTCCCTTGGAAATACGGGCAATAAACATACCAACAAAAGGAGCCCAGGATATCCACCATGCCCAATAAAAAACTGTCCAGCCTTTATAAAATTTTTCATCGGCCCTATCAATCCAATTACTTAAAGGAAAGATATACTCCATATATGCTATGGTTGTTTTGCCTATTCCCGCAAAAAAATGGGTAAAAGAACCAGCCAAAATAACAAAAATTAAGAGACATGCAGCAAGCACCATATTAAAATTACTCAATATCTTTACGCCGCCTTCAAGCCCCCGGACTACTGAAATAACAGCCACACCAGTTACACATGCAATAATAATAACCTGAAGGGCTATTGTGTTTTCAAAGCCAAATAAAAAATTTAACCCGGCTGCAGCCTGCTGGGCTCCAAACCCAAGGGAGGTAGCCAGACCAAAAATAGTCGCAAGAACCGCTATGATATCAACTATATGACCTGCAACACCCCATGCTTTATCCCCAAGAATAGGGTAAAAAGTTGAACGAATGGTTAATGGCAAGCCTTTATTATAAGTAAAAAATGCAAGGGCCAGGGCAACCACAGCATATATCGCCCAGGGATGAAGGCCCCAGTGAAACATGGTTGCACCCATGGCAGCTCTTGCTGCCTCCGGGGTTTTGGCCACTACGTTTAATGGTGTACCCCACCAGTCAGTATAATATGCAACAGGCTCTGCAACACTCCAGAACATCAGGCCTATTCCCATACCTGCTGCGAACAGCATTGCAAACCAGGACATCATTGTAAAATCCGGTTTTGCATCAGGGCCTCCCAAACGAATTTTACCTACGGGAAGTACAATCAATACCAAACAAAAGATAACAAAGATATTGCCTGAAATCATGAAAAACCAATCAAAATTTTCAATGGTCCATGTCTTTGAAGTATCAAAAAGCTTTTTTGCATCCACTGGATTGAATAAGGTTGCAACAATAAATACAATTACCAGAATAGCGGAAATAAAAAAAACAGGATTGTGCATATCCATACCCCATTTTTTTAGATTATCCTGCCCGACTTTATATTTTGTTTGAAACTGGTCCCTCATTTAGCAACTCCTTAATTTTGTATTGCTTTTTCCCACAGCATAAAAGATTCAACATTTCTCAAAGTATGATCCGCAGATTTTGGGTTTCCTTTTTCTGCAATTTCACGGATCCCTGCCATTGCTTCATTATCAGAAGGAAAATATAGCGGCCGGATAAATTGATTTTCCGGGTCGTTAGCAAAAACTTCAATGCTTTTTCTTTCCATTTCACAGTCTTTTATAAATTTTTCTTCGGAAAAATAATTCAGGCTGCCAAGAGCTCCCAAAGAATGACGAAGAATATGTACCCCATAGTTTCTCAAGGTGTCGCGGCTTTCTGCAGATTCAAGAACGGCCTGGTCATTTACTTCAGTAATGCTGGTGCTTCCTCCGGACTGTGCAGATGGGAATTTTGTTACCCACTGATTTACTCTGGCCATGGCTGCATTGATCAATGGCTGGCTTTTTGAAGTATAGGATAAATCCCCACCAGCTTCATCAACACCTGGAATACCTCCATGGATACATGGTACACCCGGGTTAATGGTCTGGGCCAGAACCATCATGAACATTACCTGGGCATGAATCTGTGTTAACAGTGCTTCAGGGCTTCCTGGTCCTGCAGAGCCTGCAATAGTTAAATCAAGGAGCAGAAGGTTAACTCCTGCCTCAGCACTCCTGATAAAAGGTTCCACCATTGTATCCATCGGTGCAAGGGAAGTAATCAGGCTTGTGCCGTCCAGCCAGTCATCTTTGCCCTTTAAAAAAACCATTTCATCATCTGCAAAACTTTTGGCAGCAGTCATTTTTAAACGTTTAAATCCCTCGTCCATGCATTTTGCAACTTCAAAGCCTGTTATGCTTTTATCTGTTGCCACAGGCAGGGAAAATATCTTAACCACATCTGAATTTTCACCCACAACATTGACAATTTCCTGGAATTCTTCTCCGGTTGCAGATCTTAAATCGTCTTGTCCGGGTCGTTTTAAAAAAGGCGGGGTTGCACCGGTACCAAAGGCATTTTTCCCTGGGTCTCCGGGCATATTCCTTTCCACCTTTTCAAGACAAGCTTCAATATAATCTCTTTTCAGGGGTAAAGAAGCTGCTGTATTGCTTTCAAAATCAACAGCATCAGCCTCCATTAAAATATCCATCAAACGCTGATTTTCTGCTACATTAACACCAATATCAGTCAAAACTTTTTTAGCATTCTCATCAATGCGCTTATATATCTGTTTTTCTTTAATGAGCTCATCCATTACAGCAAGTCTTTTTTGAGCAACTTCAG
>JAGLLQ010000131.1 GCA_023140455.1 Desulfobacteraceae bacterium
AACAGAAAGACCAAGCCCGGTTCCCTGACCCACGGGTTTGGTAGTAAAAAACGGGTCAAATATTTTTGAAAGATTCTTCTCTTCAATACCAGTACCATCATCGGCAATAGTAATCAATACATGTTTCTGATCAGTTTCGGTACTGATGTCTATTGTTCCTTTTCCATCAACTGCATGACAGGCATTGATGAAAAGGTTCATAATAACTTGCCTGAGTTCCTGCTCATTACCCATAATATTTAAATCAGAATCGGTAAAAAGATCAAGATGAATATCAATGTTTCTGAAATCAGTATGATTTGATAAAAAACCTGTTACATCATTCAGTACAGCATTAATATTAATAATAGTTTTCTTAATAGAGTCTTTTCTTGAGAAGGCCAAAAGGTCAGATACAACAACCTGACAGTTTTTAACGTGTTTTTCGATTATTTTAAGATCATCTTTATGTTCTGGTTCCTCTTTTAAAAGCAGTTGGGTATACCCTAAAATTATCCCTAGAGGGTTATTTATTTCATGGGCAACTCCTGCAGACAATTCTCCTAAAGCTGCAAGTTTGTCAGCCTGGACAATCTGCTGCTCCATCTGGCGTCTTTCATTAATGTTTTTAATAATAAAATGGTATGTCCTGCCGCATCCAAAAGCTCCGTAATCCACTCCACCTGTGATCAGAACAAGGAGAGTTGTTTTATCAGCTCTTAAAAAATCAATCTCTTCGTTCAATATATATTCATTTGATAATATGAGGTTTTGGATACGATCCCATTCAGATTCATAGGCAAAAAAATTTTTAAAGCTCTTCTTGTCAAATATTATTTCATCTTTAGTATAACCTGTTATTTCTACACCGGCAGGATTGATTTCTTTCATTATAAAATCACTGTCTGTTACCATGATGGTGTCTAAAGACTGTTCAAAAATTCTTCGGCATTTATGTTCTGAACTTGTAAGCATCTCTGTTCGTTCCACCACTTTTTGTTCTAGAGTCTGATTCAGATCCATGAGTTGAACATGCGTGTTTTCAAGTATTTTTCTGCTGTGAAGAATTTTTTCATTAATTTTCCAGCTGTGATTAAAAAAAAGAGTTATTAATCCTACAAGCATGAATGACACAGTATTTATACTGCCTGTGTAGATGCTGATTGTCTGCCATGTATCAGCATTTGATGTCAGTATCAGGAATTGTCTTAAAATATGACCGAATGATCTTGATACTGAGAAAACCATGAATCCGGTGCTGATCCATATAAGATACAAAAATACTGCGTTATCCGGGTCTGTGTCCCTTAATATTTTCGCCTTATAAAGAGTGAGTAAAGCAATTATTACCATGCACAAAGACCCAAGAACATCAACTGCAAGAATAGGGATAAAGGAAACGATCATGAGATATCCTTTTTCGCCATCATCTGTCTTTGATTATCAACAAGTTTTGAAAGTCCTTTGTAAAGAAAAAGCATTGCAGGCACACATAACAAGTGGTCAAGTTTTAGAACATAATAAATCCAGGCAAGAATTTGTGAATTGTTGTTTGTAACAAGCTTCATTTTTCCAAGAGAAATACTTTCCATTGCAACGGCATTGAGTTGATTGTCAAGAAAATGAGTGGAAACAGCACATAGATTCCATAGTATAAAAAAGAAAGCTGAATATTGGATACAACGCCATCCTGCTTGCTTATCCAGTCCTTTGCCTGTAATAGTAAAAATAAGGGTTATCATAGAGAAAAGGAAAAACAGGTGTCCCATTTGATGTGTGATAACACCTTCAGAACCAGCATGAAGCTGGGTGGCGTATACATCAATGGGAAGCAATAGCAGACCTGCAATAGTAATTGTCGCAGAAACGGTTTTTAAAAACAGTTTTATTTTATACAGGTTTTTTTTTGGCATATGGTTTTCTATAGACCATTTTTAATACTGCAAAGAGTATAAATAATAGAATCAGACATATAATAAACCAAAAGAGTGAGCTTATGTTCATTTGAGAAGAAGAGCTTAAAGCAAAGGAGAATATCCATTCTTCTCCAAATCTGCTTACAAGGGTCTCAGGTGTGTATATTTTCATAACATAGGCAACCATCAACAATATAGGGAGGACAGTGGTGATAAAATTTTTTAAAAGTCCTTCAAAAAAATAATCATAATAAGCCTTATTTAATTGTGCCTGGTCAATATTTTTTGCAAGAGCTTTACCCTTTTCTCTGTCAGGATGCTTCATGGCTTCATCACGTACATTCTTCCAATGGTAAAATTCCTTTTCAAGGTGTACATGTCTTTTAGTTACATAAAACCGGGTCATGATTCTTGTGAAAATAACAATTAAAAAAGCAAGGATAAGTATTACAAACCATGAGCCTACAATTTCAAGGGGAGATAGTATTTTGTCCAGAAACAGGACAGAATAGTTTAAAAAATTTTCTATATATTTCCAGATATTGTCAAGTAAGTTGTTCATAAAATTCCCTTTAAAATAAAACCCGTGGCTGATGCAATCATTATAGAGATTCAGCACACGGGTTTCAAGACTCATTTATCCTTTATAAATTATATCCAGATTTCAATTTTAAAGAATCTGAAAAATAAGAAAAACAGTGTAACTGCAAGAATAATTTTTAATGTCATTTCAGAAAATAATTTCTGGGCACGACTACCAAGCATACCACCGGCAAACCCACCGATAATAATGGCAATACCAAGAGTCGGGTCAGGCAGGTATCCTGCCATTAAGTATCCTATAAAGGAACCAATACTTGAAAAGCAGGTTCCGATCAAAGATATGGGGACTGCAACATACATGGGAAGAGCGGCCAAAGTGGTCATGGCTGGAACAAGAAGGAAACCGCCGCCAATACCAAATGATCTTGATACTATACCAATGAAAATACCAAGGAATGCAAAAAGTAATGGGTTGATCTTGAATTCTTCACCCCAGAATTTAAAGCGGTAATCCATAAGACCTGTTTTTACAGGCTCAATACTGCCCATTT
>JAGLLQ010000132.1 GCA_023140455.1 Desulfobacteraceae bacterium
TGTTTGCCTTAAGCAGCGATTACGATAAAACTGACAAGGCAACCCAAATGTTTTTTGCCGAAACCCAGAATAAATTACTTTTTGCTGTAACTGAGCAAACTGCAGCAGAGATCATAACAGGCCGTGTCGATGCGACCAAACCCAATATGGCTCTTAATCATGGAAAGGTAATGTGGTTAGAAAACAGGATATTATTATTGCCAAAAATTATCTGAATGAAGATGAGATTGATACTTTAAATCGTCTTGTTGTCATTTTTTTGGAAACTGCCGAACTGAGAGTAAAAAACCGAATTGATATCAATATGAAATTCTGGCGTGAAAATGTGGATAGAATTTTAGAATTTAATGAAAAACCTTTGTTCACAGGCAAAGGAAAAGTCAGCAACGCAGCAATGAAAGAAAAGGTAAAACAAATTTATCTGTTGTTTGATAAAAGCCGAAAGAGCTGTGAAACCAGGCAGGCTGACAAAGAAGACTTAGAAGAACTAAAGCGCCTGGAAAAAAAAATCAATAATGTGGATGGGTAAATGGATAATGGCAATCAAAAAATTGCACTTTTTGGCGAGCAGTCAATTCGTAGCATCTGGCAAAAGTGAGCTTGAGTAGATTAATGTACACAATGATTCTGAGAGTGCATTGTTAAAGCCATTGCCTTGGTGGTGATCTTCACCCTTCCAAAGGCATGGACAGACTATTTGTAAGGGTGAAATATATTTTTTAAATTGAACCGGTTTGGTTGTACTCTTTGACTGAAATTGTAATTTTATACAATATTGTTAATATGAGCAATCCAATTGCAGTCACGCCGGCTGATATGATCAATTCATGAAATGTTGGTACATACTCGGTTACATGGTGAAGCCCAGAAGGAACAAAACCGCCGGAGATCATGCCCAGCCCCTTATCAATCCATGTCCCGACTAATACAAGAATGCATGACAACAACAGGAGTATTTCGTTTTTACGGGTAAAAGGAATTATCAGAAGTATAACTGCTGTGACCATGGAAAAAATTGATGTCCACATCCATGGGACAAGAGCATTCTGGCCATGCAAGCCTGCATAAAGATATTTTATATGGGCTATATGGGAGGGAATCCCTGAGTAAAATACCACAAATACTTCACAGGCCAGAAAAAACAGATTGGCAATTAAACCATATGCTATGATGAGCGATAGTGTGTGGATTGCCTCTTTTCCGGGATCGAATTTTGTTATTTTTCTGATAAGCATGCATAAAAGAATAAGCAATGCAGGCCCTGAAGCAAATGCAGAGGCCAGGAACCTTGGTGCAAGGACTGCTGTCAGCCAGAACCCTCTGCCGGGAAGACCGCAATAGACAAATGCAGTTATCGTATGAATGGAAAATGCCATTGGAATGGATAAATAAATCAACGGCTTAATCCAGAACGGTGGCAGCACATCATTTTGTTCTGCCTGAAGCACGTTCCATCCGATAATGATATTTAAAATAAGATAACCAAACAGAACGTTGCCATCCCAGAAAAGCATGGACCATGGTGTTGGATGTAAAAAAACGTTCAATGCCCTAATGGGCTGCCCCAAGTGAATTAAAAGATATAAAAGGCACATGATGATTGATGCTACTGCCAGGAATTCCCCTAAAATGGTGATTCTGCTGAATTTCTTATAGTCATGTAGATAATATGGCAGAACAAGCATGACACCTCCTGCTGCTATTCCTACAAAATAGGTCATTTGCGCTGTATAAAATCCCCATGACACATCCCGGCTTTGACCTGTGACCATTAATCCATATTTTAACTGGTCAGCATAAAAAAATGCTCCCACACCCAGAACAGCTAAAAGCCCTGCAATCCATACCCAATATGTTCGACTTCCCCTTAACGCCAATTCAAGCATATTCCCTCCGTTTAATAATGGGTTGAAACAACTAACAAATTGTAAAGGAAGTTATAAACAATGTGACTAAATTTTAACTAAATTTAGCGGGGACTTTATTTTTTATTTTGGATCAGATTTTTAAATAATACTTCTATATCCGGGTTTACAGGGCAATCAATTTCCTTAACCCTTTTTTTATAAGTATCATAAGCTTTTTTTATGTTTATTATATTTCCAAGTTCAGCAAAAAACAGTATGAGCTTTTTTGATATTTCTTCATCATAGGGATCAATGGTCAGTATTTTTTTGGCATATATAATACAGTTTTGATACTCTTTGTTTGCTTCATGGAATTTTAAAATAGATGACAGGATTTGAATATAGATTGAACTTAGATGCTCTCTTTCCCGAACACACCATTCTTCGTAAGGATCTTCTTTTAGAAAAGTTCCAGTGTAGCAGGGTTCGGCAGCAAGATAGCTGACCATGGCTTTTTGTGAGTTTTTTATTTTCAGATTTTTTGCTGTGTTAAAATTTTCAAGGAATTGTTCAACATCAATTCTAACGCCTTTAACCTGACACAGCCTGTATGAATCTTTTTTCCGTATGATATAGACAGATGGTGCCTTGGGGGCAATATTCGGTTCAAGCACTTTTCTTAATGCGCTCATTGCCACATTAAACCGTTTACCTGTTTTTTCAATATCCTGCTCAGGCCATAACATCTCAATCAAGACCTCTCTTGGGATAAAGCCTGCATGCCTGTTTGACGCAAGATATTTTAAGATCATTAATGCTTTTGAACTTTTCCATTGTATTGAATTAATTTCTTGTTTGCCAACCCAAAGTCTGAACCTTCCAAATAATTGGAGAGTCAGCAGTGGTGGGCTTATCTCTTGGGGTAAGTCCAATAGTCCAAGAATATATTTTTTTGGTTTTTCTGTTAACAGGTTGTTTTTGATTAAGGAAAGCAGGCTTTCTGTTTTTTCTTTAATAAACCGATGAAAATCTTTTTCCTGGGAAATATCCAAACCCTTGGTAAAATGGCTGACAGCCTTTTTTTGTCTGTTTTGTTCAAGATAACATCTGGCTGTCAACATGTGGTTTTCAAACAGATAAAATGCCGCACCTTTGATCTTGGGTCTGGATTTATTTATATAGTTAAGTGCAGTATCAAATTGTTTTTCATGGATCAGGATATTTGCCATT
>JAGLLQ010000133.1 GCA_023140455.1 Desulfobacteraceae bacterium
GGATTTGTTTAAATAGTTAAGTGCTGTCTTAAATTGTTTTTCATGGATAAAGATATTTGCCATGCTGTTGCCAAGCATTCCTTCGGTGATAATCAGTCCGTAACTCTCAATTATATCAAAGGCCTTGATCAGCAATTTTTTTGCCTGATCTGTTTTACCTTGTTTAATATAGATATGGTGGAGGCAGTCCCAGGCATTTGCAAGCCCCCATCGGTTGCCGGGCTCTTCAAATATTTCAATGCTCTGGTTAAGGTTGTCAATGGCTTCATCAAACCTGCCAAACCCTAAGCAGTTTTGGGCAGATGCAATATAATTCCAGCCTTTCCGGCTGTCTTTAAGCTCTATTTTCTCACAGATATGAATACCTTTTTGTGCATAATCATATCCTTCTTTAAATAGTCCTAGAAAATAACTTGCAGCTGCATACTGGTAATAGATAAGCGGCAGGAGTGGTTCTATTTTAAGGTCAAGTGCTGTTTTAAGAACTTTTTTATTTAGTATCTGAGATTGAGCAAAGTCACCGGCAATAAAATAAAGATATGTGTATGATGTGTTGATCACTGCTATGGAAACCTGCCGTTCAAAATCCGGATACTCTAAAGCAACTTCCTTTGCTTGCCTGGTATATTCTTTTGCTTTATCAAATTCACCAAGAACCGCTGCAAAGAGTATCAGGTAGGTCATGGCGGTGATATAAGTGGAAGATTTTTCATCTACTTCTGCCAATACCTGCTCCATCAACAGCTTGGCTTCTTTAAGATATCCGGTTAAATAGTATTGAGACCCAAGGTCAACCAGGCATTTCACCATGTCTTCATTTGATTTTCTTTTTTTAAACAAAGTATGGGCGGCTTTTAATTTTGAGATTGCAGCCTTGGGGCTCCCGTAATGTGAATAAAGTTTTGCTTCTGTAAATAAAAGCTGGGGGTTTTGTTCAATTACAGGTTTGGGAATTTTTTTCAGGCACTTTCCAAGGAAATGCACCTTGCCGGCAAGCAGAAATTTTAGTTCATTAGCTTCTATAAGCCGGACAGCGATATCAAAATCCTGAGCCTCAATATAGTGGTGTAATGCCTGAAAAATATCATCGGGTTCGATTCCAACTGCAATTTGATGATGCAGCTTATTGATCTGTGGTTTTGAGTATCTCTGGTGCAGTTTTGCAATAAGAAAATCTCTTAACAGATGGTGGAAATAAAAGATGGTTGAGTTTTCATCAACAGGGAAAATTAAGAGGTGCTCCTGAATCATCTGCTTAAGTATTGTTTCAGCGTTGCTTATCTGAAATATCCGGTTGCAATCTTTTGTATCTATTACTGAAAGAAGGGCAGCCTTTAGCATGAAATCCTGAATTTCAGGTGATTGTGTTCCAAAAATATTTTCTTCAAGATATGAAAAAATATACTTTTGAGATCCTTTAAGCAGCATCAGGTTTTTTTCTATTTCTTCAGGCTTTTTCCCTTTTAATGTATAACTGAACAGAACAAGGCTTGCTGCCCACCCACCTGTTTTCTCATGGAGGTCTTTAATATGATTGTCTGTTAGTGAAAGACTGTATGTCTTTGAATAAAAATTTTTAATTTCAGATGTTGTAAAGGCAAGGTCATTCTCATTAATCTCAATCAGTTGCTCCAATACCCGAATTCTGGAAATTCTAATGGGCGGCTCTTTACGGCTTATGATGATTAAATGCATATTCTGCGGAAGTCGTTCCAGTATAAATTCAATAGCCTTATTAATCTCTGAATTATCCTGAACCAGGTGATAGTCGTCCAGTACAAGTGCAGTCTCTTTACAAATATCCTTTTCAAGGAGTCTTATGAACTCAAGAAGAAAGTCATTTCGATTTTTTAACGAATCCTTTTTAATTGTGTTTTTCTCAGGTTTATGTCTGATTCCTGACTTAAGATAGGTAATAAACACTATGAAATCCGTGTCCTGTTGATCAAGCCTGTACCATATGGTATTTACATCAAGTCTGGATAACGCATCAACAACCAGGGTAGTTTTGCCGTAACCTGCACCGGCTGTGACAATAGCTAATTTTTTTTGAGCAATAGGTTTGAACAGCCTGACAAGTCTTTTTCTATACAGAACATTCAATAGCCTTGGTGATTGAAGTTTTGAGTTTAATATTTTCATTGCGTTCCAATCCTTTTCCAACCTGCCCATCCAGTTTATCATGCAAAACTGACAATAATTGGTGATATTGTACTGAAATATTGAATTTATGCAAGTCTCTGGATATATCCTACAGATTAAAATGTGCCCATTTCCCGGGGTAAATTTACAAACCTCTAATGATTTCTTGTGAAAACTAGAGTTTGACATAACTCAAGAATATTTATATAGATAAATATCTAGGTTAAGATTATTTAACATCTCTAAATGATTGGAGCCAAACATGGATCAAACAAAAATTTTAATTGTTGATGACGAAATGGTTATCAGAGAATCGCTGTCAGGCTGGCTTGAAAGGGATGGCTATATACTCAGCAGTGTCTCCAGCGGTGAAAAAGCCATTGAAATATTAAAAATAAAAAGTTTTGATATTCTGCTTGTGGATATCCAGATGGATGGAATCAGCGGCATGGATGTTTTAAAACATGTTAAGGAACATTATCCTGATATTGATGTAATCATGATTACTGCTTTTGGATCCATCCCATCTGCTGTAGAGGCCATGAGACTTGATGCGTTCGATTACCTTTTAAAACCTTTTGACCCCGAAGAACTGGGTGTGTTGATACGAAAAACCATTGACCACCAGGATACAAAGAAAGAAAATTTGTTTTTAAGGGAAGAGTACAACCAGAGAACCAGATTTGAAAGCATGATCGGGCAATCAAAGCCCATGCAGGAAGTTTTTAACTTAATCGAGGATATCCGTAACACAGACAGTACTGTTCTTATAACCGGTGAGACAGGAACCGGCAAAGGGCTTGCCGCAAAAGCCATTCATACAAACAGCAGAGCCAAAGACGGGCCGTTTGTCAGTGTAAACTGTGGTGCTATCCCCAGTCATATAATGGAAAGTGAGCTGTTCGGATACCAGAAAGGTGCTTTTACAGATGCCAAGGAAACCAGAAAAGGCAGGTTGGAAATGGCCAATGGAGGAACCCTTTTTCTGGATGAAATCGGTGAAATCAGTATGCGTATGCAGATAGATCTTTTGCAGGTACTTGAAGACAAAATTTTTTACAGAGTGGGTGGTACTCAGCCAATTTCAGCTGATTTCCGGGTCATTGCAGCAACAAATACCGATGTTGAACAGGCTATCAAAGATAAGATATTCAGAGAAGATCTGTACTATCGTCTCAATGTAATTACATTTGTTATGCCTCTTTTAAGGGAGAGAAAAGAAGATATCCCCTTGCTTGCTGAACATTTTCTTGCCAAATTTACCCAGGAAGTAAACAGCGGAGTTGAAAGAATATCCAGAGATGCAATGGATGAGCTTATGCTCCATGAATGGCCGGGCAATGTAAGAGAGCTTTCCAATGCTGTTGAAAGGGCGGTGGTTGTCTGCAGGACACGGAGTATAACACCAGAAGATCTTCCAATTACATCAACATTGGAAAATGAACTGAGAAACAAATATTTTTCTTTGCATGATATAGAAAAATGCCACATAATTCAAATTCTTGAAGATAATGAATGGAATATCTCAAAGAGCGCTTCCCTTCTCGGTATTGACAGATCTACCCTGTACAATAAAATTAAAAGATATGATCTTAAAAAACCTGATACAAATTAATCTGATCACTTACCTGAATAATGGTTGAAAAAAATACAAATAAAAAGATTTTGGTCGTACCTATTGGTGATATTCCTTGCTGGTTAAGTGAGGAAATAGCAAAAGAAGTAGGGCTATTTTTTGGTTTTAAAACTCAAATTAATCCGCTTATTGAAAATATTGATTTTGCTTTTGATAGAGGTCGTGATCAGTATTCTTCTTCAAAAATACTGGATCAGCTTGATGAGAAGGCACCGCCTGATTGTTTAAAAATTGTTGCAATAACTAAAGAAGATCTGTTTATACCGATTTTGACATATGTTTATGGTGAAGCAAGGATTAACGGCAGACCGTGTATAGTATCTATTCAAAGGCTTGTGAGGGGTCTTGAGCTGGAAGTTGTCAGCAGAGGTTATAAACGTATTGTGAAAGAAGCTATTCACGAACTGGGTCACACTTTTAATCTCCGCCACTGCAAAGATCCTGCCTGTCTCATGCATTATTGCAGAAATCTTGAGGATGTTGACAAAAAATCAAATCAATATTGTAGATACTGCAATATTCTTTTATCAGATAATATTAAAGATCCTGGTCTATAAATCTTTTTATTAATCTGTCCCAGGAAAGATCTGGCGCATTCCCATATATATCATTGCCAAGGGTTCCGCCATCAGCAGCTTTCAGCCCGGTTTTGTCTTCTAAAATAGCCATCAGGTCGTTCACCTCTTTTTCCATGAAAATTATGTTGTTGTCCATAAATAAAAGTTTTTTCAAATCAGTTTTTAGATTTTTGCAATGGACAAGCATTACCCATCCATCAGTATATGGCGCTTTGTTTACAATAGAGCAGGCATTTCTTATTGCCGGGTTTGACTCTGTAACAACACCGCTTACAGGAGATTGGAATTCAACAACATTATTATCCCGCCAGGCTTTGAGTCCGGGTTTGCCCTGAGAGATTTTCTGGCCGGTTAAAGGAACCTCCATTTGGTTAAATTTTCCCAACACGCGGCTGGCAAAATCATCAATACCTATCCTTACATTATTGTTGTCTTCTATTTTAACCCATGTATGACCAGGATGAAGGTAATATCCGCTTGGCAGTTCAATCCCATTGATATCATTAAATTTAACCGGCTTTACAATAGTGTAAACTTTGTATTGATCGTAAAAATACTGATCAAATTCACAATCTATACAATTATAGTTTTTTGGACAGTTTTTGTATTCAATATGACCTTTCATGTGATGTATACAAGGTCTTTGATATAAAGGCTGTTTTTTTAATTTTTCCTGCCAGAAAACAAATTTCTGTTTTTTGTTTATGAGTTTTTCATCTTTTTCTACAGAGACAAGATTATTTTTGCATACATTAATCATGGCCTTGTCAAATCGGCAGCCTGAGCAGGAAAAATCATGATAACATTTTTTTTTGGCAACCACCCCTGCCTGCATCCAGAGGCAGGCAGGTAAATAATTTTCTGTTTTGGTTTTCATGACTTAAAACTCCTTATCTATAAATTGTCAGCTTATCCGGTTTTGAAAAAAGCCCTGGTCAGGTTGTCCCAGCCAAGCGACGGAAGGTTTTCAAATACATTCGGCTTAATGTATCCACCATCAGCAGTCATGGGCCCGGCCACAGATTCTATCATGTCTTCAAGCGTCTCAACTTCATTGTTAATCCATTCAAGGGCATCGTCATCTGTAATAAGTGTTTCCATTGAGCCTTTAATATCAGAGGTATGCACAGCAAAGAGCCATCCATTTCCGTAAGGATCTTTAGCAGTATCTCCAGGGTTTTTTCTTATATCAGCATTGACATCCATAATAATACCATTGACCGGAGAAAGAACATCAGCAGTATTGTCTTTTCTTTTTAATCCCCAGGAAGCTTTTCCCATGTTTATTTCCTGGCCTGTAAGGGGAAGAATCAATGCATCAGGCTCTCCTAAAACTTTAAGGGAAAAATCATCAAATCCAACCCTGATTAATCCACCGTCATCAACATACGCCCAGGTATGACCATCATGGAAATTACACCCCTGTGCAAGCTCAAAACCTTTGACATTTTTCATTTCAATATCTGTACGGCTTGTTTTGGGTGTAAGAACTTCTTCAAAGAATTGATCAAACTCGCATCTTGAACAATTGTAATTCATGGGGCATACTTTTTCATCCATGCGCTGAGTAAGACTGTGACGGCACATTCTCATGCCCGAATCTTTTTGTCTCATGGCATCCTGCCAGCTTATCTGTTTACCTTTAGCAACCATTTCCATCATACCCTTGTCATATTTACAGGTATTGCACTGGAAATAGTTTTTACAGGCTTTTTTCTTAACAGCTCCGGCTTGCATCCAGAGGCAAGGATTTTTTTTAATTTTGATTGAGTGTGCCATTTTGAACCTCCTGTTTTTTAGTTTATGTTTCTTTTTGCTTAAAGTTTAATAGAGCAAAGAAGATACCAAAACTGATATTTTATGAATTTTTTTAACCAATCCCTATATATAGCGCGGTTGTGGCCTTCAATATCATGAATGCTGTTGATAATGATTTGCCTCAGAAGTGTCGAATTATTCTGCAACGTGATAAAAAAATTTAAGTGAAATTGTTAAAGGCCTTTGCCTGACTGACATTTAAGCCATTGTTGTTTTTTACTACATCATATTCTTAAAATCCTATACTTTTTAGTATAAAAGCTTCTTGATACTGGTAAAAGTTTTGTGCTAAGACTTAAAAGAAGCAGAACTGATCTTATTAATTTTATCAATCATGGCTGATCAATCAACAGCTGGTTAATTAATAGGTGCTTTTATGAAATTACCAAACAGAGAAATGGAAACAATCCTAAACGGCATAAGGGACTTTATCCTGATTATTTCACCTGAGAAAGAGATTATTGAGGTGAATGCCGCTTTTTTACGACATATGGATTATAAAAGAAATGCTGTTATTGGAAGGAAATGCTTTGATGTTTTTAAAGAAGTGACCCGGAAAAGCAGCAATTGTCGCCAATGCTGTCCTTTAGAAGATGTAATTAAAAATAAGCGACACTGCCAGGTTGAATTAACACGGCTTGGCGGTGATGGCCAGCCAAAGTACACAGAGCTGACGATTTTTCCAATATGGGAAAAAAAAGGGAAAATTTCAAAGTTTATTGAAATCAGCCGGGATATTACCAAACGAAAGCTGGATGAGAAAAAAAACCAGGAGCATCTTGTAAAGATGGTTGAAGAACGAACAAGGCAATTGCAGGAAACCCATGAAAAGCTTCTCCATCAGAATAAAATGGCATCATTGGGGAAATTGTCTTCAGCTGTTGTCCATGAGATTAATAATCCGGTTGCTGGTGTTCTCAACCTTGTCAAACTCAGTAAACGAATTTTAAAAGAAGATGTTATCAACAGAAAAGAACAAGACCTTTTTTATCAATATCTTAATTTAATGGAG
>JAGLLQ010000134.1 GCA_023140455.1 Desulfobacteraceae bacterium
CAGCATAAAGAGTATCAAAGGCAAGAGTCGATTTACCTGAACCTGAAAGCCCGGTAAGGGTCACTAAGCAATTTCTTGGTATATCAATATCAATATTTTTAAGGTTATGCTCTCTTGCACCTTTAATAACAATTTGATCAGAATTCATTATTAGTATTCACTTATTATTTATTAGTTTTTGCTTGAAATGCTGCAGATTTTATTGCTTCTATAAGGCTTTTGGGACTTGCAATGCCTTTCCAGGCAATGTCATAAGCAGTTCCATGGTCACATGACGTTCTGATAATTGGCAGTCCGATTGTTGTATTAATACCATCATCAAAATGAAGCATTTTAAAGGGTATTAAACCTTGGTCATGATACATGCAGACAATACAATCATATTTATTATTTTTTATTGCATTATAGAATAAAGTATCAGGAGGGATAGGCCCTGAAACTCTAAAACCCTTCTTTTTTGCCATTTTAACAGCCGGGGCAATGATCATCTCCTCTTCATTCCCAAACATTGAATTTTCGCCTGCATGCGGGTTTAATCCGGCAACAGCAAGAAAAGGTTTATTAATACCAAATTTATTTTTTAAAGTTGAATTTGTTGTTTTAATTGTTTTAAAAATATTGTCCATACTTATTGCTTTTGGAACTTCAGACAGAGGTATATGTATTGTTACAAGAACTATTTTTAATTTTTTCCCGACAAACATCATATTATAATCAGAACAATTAGTTGCATTCGCAATAAGTTCAGTATGTCCATGAAATTTTGAGCCTGCCATTTTTAATGCTGTTTTTGTAATAGGGGAGGTTGCTATCCCATCAATTTTTTTTTCAATGGCAAGTTCAATGCTTTTATTGAGATAAGCAAGCATTGCATTGCCATTTTCTGATGTTGATATGCCCGGGGTTAATTGATCAGTATTGATATCTGAAAGATTAAAAATTTCAGGTTCTTTAAATTGAAAACAAGCATCTTTCAGGGTTTTAATTTTTTTAGGTTTAAGATTTAATTTTAAAAAATTGATAGCTTTCTTAATAACATTAATATCACCCAGAATTAAAGGGTTACAGATTTTATAAATGTCAGGATTGGATAATGCCAAAGCGGTAATTTCAGGTCCGACTCCTGCAGGATCGCCCATTGTAATCCCGATAACTGGAATGATTTTGTTTGATTGGAAATTAGGTTTCATTTAATCTTTTTAATTAATATCTGAAATTTAAAATAGGTTGTAATATACAATCTATTAGGGGGTAAGTAAATCCATATTTTTTTTAATTTGTGAAACCATTGAAAATTTCAATGATTTAAAATAATTATGCGATTTCAATGAAAAAGAAAGAAAAGATAAAGAAAAAGGAATAAATAGGAGTAAATTATTTTCTTGATTAAAATGGAAAACATTAGAATCGTCAAAATATCATTAAATTTAAGCCAATTATCGAAAGTATTGAAATTTAAGGATATTCTCTTGTTTCACGATTAATTATTCTATAAAATCAGGTACTTATATCTTGGGGCGGTTCCAGAGCTTAATATTTCCCTAACATGGTATTATCAAGTTTGACCAGATTCTTTATATAAACTAAAAAAATAGTTACACTTTTTTGATTAGGGTGCTAATTGAAGACAACTGATACTACTTGGACACTACGGATATTATTATATAATATCAACCCTATAACTATATTTTTTGGGAGCCTATGAAAAATACTTGGGAAATTGTAAAATTAACAGTAAAAAACAGTATTCCTGACCACAGTTATAGAATGTGGATTAAACCATTAAAATATTTGAAATCGAAAAAAAACAGTATTAAAATTTCATGTCCCAATGCTTTTTCAATGAAACGCATAAAGGCAAATTACATTTTAAGATTTGAAAATGAATTTTCAAATCTTGGTCATGATAAAATAAAAATTGAGTTATTAGTTAATGATCAGAAAAAAGAAAATCAAAAACCGACCTATGCAGCAATCCCTGTGAAAAATATGATAACCAGAACTAAACAGATGCCTTTACCTGGTCTAGATATCCGATTTAATGGCGGCAGGTTTTTGAAAAAAGGATTTACTTTTAAGGATTTTGTTGTTGGAGAGAATAGCAATTTTGCATATTCTGCCTCTCTCTCTTTAGCCAAAGGCAAATTTACAACAGATAATATGTTATTTCTTTTTGCAGGAACTGGCCTTGGGAAAAGCCATCTTGCCCAGGCAGTTGGTCATTATATAATGTCTGCGAATTTTTCTGAAAGAGTCTATTACGTCACAGCAGAAGATTTTACTAATGAAATGATTTTTTCACTTAAAAATAATACAATTGATGCATTTAAAACAAAATATAGAAAAGAATGTGATGTTCTAATACTTGAAGATATCCATTTTTTGTCAGGAAAGATGGCTACACAAAAAGAACTTGCAATAACATTGGATTATCTTTTAGATGCTGACAGGAAAGTAATATTTAGTGGATGTTATCTTCCTGCTGATATACCAAAACTTGACGACCATCTTAAATCAAGACTTGACCTTGGGCTTATTACAGAGATTGATATTCCCAACTTTGAAACAAGAGTCAGAATTTTGAAAAAGAAATCTAAAAATAATGGATTTGTTATCCCCGGTGATGTTACAGATTATCTGGCTCAGGAACTTTGTGACAATGTAAGGCAGCTTGAAAGCGGATTGAATGGAGTTATCACAAAAAGTTCCATACTTGGGAGAAATATAGATATGGCATTGGCAAAAAGCGTACTTGCCAATCTTGCTGTAAATAGAAAAAAGATCTCGGTAGATTCAATAAAAAAGTTTGTCTGTAAAGAGTTTTCAGTCTCTGAAGATGAAATAGCCTCAGCTTCGAGAAAAAAAAGAATAGTAAAACCCAGACAAATGGCTATTTATCTTTCAAGAAAATACACAGATCAGCCCTTGCAGCAAATAAGCAGAAGTTTTAATAAATATCATGCCACTGCAATACATTCTATTAATGCAGTTGAAAAAGAATTAAATAAAAATGGTGCTTTTTCAGAACAGATGAAATATTTGGTTAAGAGAATAGAAACTGGAAAAATCTAAATGGAATTATCAAGATCTATTCTGAATAAACTTCAAAGAATTCTTGGGAAAGATGGAATAAAAACAAATAAAGAAGAACTTGTATGCTACTCATACGATGCTACTGGTAAATCATTTCTGCCCGATGCTGTAGTATTCCCTAAATCAGAAAATCAAATATCGCAAGTTTTAGAACTTGCGAATAAAAATTTAATCAGTATAACTCCCAGGGGGAGCGGTTCTGGAATGACAGGTGGATCCATTCCCGTGCATGGCGGCATAGTAATGGCACTTAATCGTTTAAACAGAATTATAGAAATAGACTGTGATAATCTTTATGTCAGAGTTGAGCCAGGCGTAATAACAGGCGATCTACATTCAGCAGTTGAAGCAAAAGGACTTTTTTATCCACCAGACCCGGCTAGTTCATCTTTTTGCACCATTGGGGGTAATATAGGAGAGTGTGCAGGTGGTCCACGTGCGGTAAAATATGGTGTAACAAGAGATTATGTTTTAGAGCTAAGAGCAGTGCTCCCTTCAGGTGAAATCATCAAAACCGGTGTAGCTACTGCAAAAGGGGTTGCAGGTTATGACCTTGCAAGACTGCTTACAGGTTCAGAAGGAACATTAGCGATAATTAGCGAAATCACTTTGAAACTTCTTGCTCTGCCTGAAAAAGTAAAAACCATGGCTCTGCTTTTTAATAAAATAGAGGATGCTGCAAATACAGTTTCAGCTATTATTAGAGAATCTGTCCTTCCAAGATGTATTGAATATATGGACAGAGCTTCAATTGACTGTGTAAAAAATGATTTTGGGTTTGAGCTTGCTGATAACGTAGAAGCTTTATTGATAATTGAAATTGATGGTGATTCAGCAAGTGTTGAAAAAAAATTTGATAAACTTATTAAATTTTGTGAGAATCGAAATGTTTTAGAGATTATAAGTGCTGATAATCAACAAGAGGCAGCTGAGCTATGGAAAGCCAGAAAAGCCTTATCCCCAGCTCTTTTTAAACTTGCTCCAGATAAAATAAATGAAGATATTGTTGTGCCGGTTGATAAGATTCCAAAGATGGTTAAAAAGATAGAATTAATGAAAAATGAGACTAAGCTTTTTATAACAAGCTTTGGCCATGCAGGTGACGGCAATATCCATTGCAATATAATGTATAATAAACAAAATCCTGATGAACTTGCAAAAGCTCAAAAAGCTGTGGATGATTTATTTGCCTATACTTTAGAACTTGGCGGTACAATTACAGGTGAACATGGCGTAGGTATAACTAAAATGAAATATTTGCCAGATGAAATCGGAAAAGTTGAACTCCAGATTATGAAGGAAATTAAACAG
>JAGLLQ010000135.1 GCA_023140455.1 Desulfobacteraceae bacterium
AACAGGTTTTCGACCCAAAAGGTATTTTAAACCCGGGAAAGATATTTATGTAACAAGTCTGCTAAATAAGATTTTTATTATTGTGGCTTTAGTTGGTAATATTCTAAATTAATAAGTTTATCTAAGATATCAATTTTTGGATTGTTAATTTTTTCAGCAGTACATTTGAGTGAAACTGAACAGTGTTTAAAGCAAACCTTATCAGATTTATCAAATTCTCCAAAGCAGTCAGGTGTATCTGAAGTATCATTTAAAGATTGTTTAATACTAATATTGTTAATTTGTCTGGTATCCATTTTTGTTAAATAAAATGTTCCTAATTTATAAAGTTAAAAATTTAATTAAAATTTAATGCAAACATTTTCTTATCACAGATTCAAGCTTACTTACAAGAGGCGTCAGTGTTTTTCTTTGAGATGCTGATATAAGCATGCCTTGATTTAGCCGCCAGGTTTCATCAAAATCTTTAAGGTTAATTTTGTCCTGCTTATTAAAAACATTGATGACCGGAGTAGTATTCAGTTTTAATCCATGCAATATCTCTTCAACAGAATTCATCTGCTGTTTATATCTGGGATTACTGATATCAACTACATGCAATATTACATCTGCATGTTCTAGCTCTTCAAGTGTTGCATGGAAAGCTTCCATGAGTTCTTTTGGAAGATTCTGAATAAATCCAACTGTATCTGTGATTATAGCTTCTGTGTCCTTTGGGAACCTGAGTCTTCTGCTGGAAGGATCAAGTGTTGCAAAAAGTTTGTTTGCAGCAAGGATTTTGCTTTGGGTCAAAGAATTTAAAAGAGTTGATTTTCCGGCATTTGTATATCCAACAATGGATATTACCGGGAGATTATTTTTTTTTCTTTTTGCCCGTTGCTGCCGCCTTTGAGCACGGATTTTATTAATATCTTTTTTAAGTTTTGTAATTTTGTCTCTAACTCTTCTTTTGTTAATTTCAAGCTTGGTCTCTCCAGGTCCTCTACCTCCAATTCCACCAGTTAAACGGGACATTGCAGTATTTTTAGTAGCAAGCCGTGGCAGAAGATATTGCATTTGCGCAAGTTCAACTTGAAGTTTACCTTCTCTGCTTTTTGCCTGATTGGCAAAAATATCTAGGATCAATTGGGTTCGGTCAATAACTTTCATTTCTACGAAATTTGTGATTGATCTGATTTGTCCAGGTGAAAGTTCCCGATCAAAAATAAGCATGGTTGCATACTTTTGAATGGCTTTTATTGTTAGATCAGTAAGCTTACCTTTGCCTAGAACAAATTTGGGGTCAATCTTTTTTCTTCTCTGGACAATGGTATCAATAACATCAATTTTGCTGGTTTTACATAATTCTTTAAGTTCATCAAGAGATGCAAAAGCATTTTTAGGATTATCTGTTGTTACATTAATCAGCAGAGCTTTTTCCTTACCTTTTGCAGCTTTATAAAGAGTGCTTTTTCTGGAAAGTTCATTTTCAATAGAATGAATTTGATTTAAACAGTCAATGTTTAAACTCTTAATATAAAATGGGTCTATTACTTCATATGGATAGCCTTCTTCGTCCGGAAGAATGTGACTAGAATAAATTTTACCAGGACTGCCATTGTCATTAATGCAGACAGCCGCCATATAATCAAGTCGCAGAAGAGCTAAATCAGTTAAATCATCTGTGGTAAGAGGTTCATTCTTTAAATGAGTATGAATACATTTAAGACCTTTTAATCTGCCGGGTAGAGCAGTGTGGTCAGGTGTTACAGGGATGACGATTCTTTGAGGATCTCCGGCAATTACATGAATAGTTTTACCATTTCTGTCAATTAGTAATCCAATCTGGCGTTTTATTTCATGGGATATGGAAGTAAGCTCAAGTATCTGCTGCTCTGAAATTAATAATTCAGGTGGTGTTCTGAAATGGAAGAGGTTTTCTATTTGTTTAATCTGGGTCGCTTTAAGTCCGGACAAATTACCAATTATATTTTTTTTCATTCTTATTCCTGATACATACTATCCTGATATATGTTTTCAGGTGCAAGCTCCTCAAAACGAGTATATTGACCCTTAAAGTGCATATATGCTGTCCCGGTCGCTCCATTTCTGTTTTTAGCAACTATAATTTCAGCTTTCCCTTTATTTGGATTGTCTTCTTCTTTATTATAAACGTCATCTCTGTATATAAAAGAGACAATATCAGCATCCTGCTCCAAAGCACCAGATTCACGAAGATCTGATAGAAGAGGGCGTTTATTATTACGCTGTTCAAGCATACGGTTGAGCTGTGACAATGCCAGAATCGGGATATTTAATTCTTTGGCAAGGGATTTAAGGTTCCTTGAAATTTCTGCAATTTCAAGATCCCTTCTTTCAGAGCGGAAAGGTGCTTTCATGAGCTGAAGATAATCAATAATTATAAGACCAAGACCATGTTCTTTTTTCAGTCTTCTTGCTCTGGTTCTGATACCAAGAGAGGAGATATTCGGAGTATCATCTATAAAGATTGGCAAACTATTTAAAATGCCGGCAGCTCCGGTAGCATTTTCCCAGTCCTCCGGGCTAATAAAACCAGATTTTAACCGCGTTGAATCAATTTTTGCTTCAGATGT
>JAGLLQ010000136.1 GCA_023140455.1 Desulfobacteraceae bacterium
GTTCTTTTGACATTTCAAGAGAAAAGACAGCAACAGGAATTTGTTCCTGTAAGGCAACATTTCTTGCAATGTTTAATGCAAATGCAGTTTTCCCCATACTCGGCCTTGCAGCAAGTATGATAAGGTCAGAATTTTGAAGTCCTGAAGTTATTGAATCTAAATACTGATAGCCTGTTGATACCCCTGTAAGGCCTTTGCCATTTTCCTGTTGTTCTTCCAGTGTATCAATATTGATATTTATAAGTTCGTTTAAACTTGAGAAGGACTTACCCTGTTTAGAGTCAGCAATCTGGAAAATAGAATTTTCAGCATAATCAATAATATCATCAAAATCTCCTTTGTCTTTAAGACATTTTTCAATGATATCAGAAGCATTAATAATAAGTTTTCTTAAAGAAGCTTTGCCTTGAATGATTTTAGCGTAATGAACAGCATTCAGGGCAATGGGTGCTGAATCCGCAATTGAGGCAAGAAAAGCTGCTCCGCCAATACCTTCAAGCTCGCCTTTTTCTTTAAGTCTGTTGGCAACAGTTACAAGATCTGCAGGTTCATCTTTCGTAAACAGTTCAATTATTGCAAAATAGATTTTTTGATGAGCACTTTTATAGAAATCTTCATGGGATAAAATATCAGAAACATCTAAGAGTGTTGAATTGTCAATAAAAATTGAACTTAATATTGATTCTTCAGCACTGATATCATGTGGTGGAGTTTTGTCAAGTAATGGATCATGGTGTTTGTTTATTTTTGCCATCTTATCTGTAGTTTTAATTAAAAATTAGATTCTGCCTCCTTAATATTAAAATATAGGATACAGGAGGCAGAAAAATAAAAAAAGATAATAATTGTTAGTTTTCAGTTTCCAATTCTACATTTACAGTTATTTCAGGTTCAACATCTTTGTAAAGGCGGATAGGAATCTTATATTCTCCTAATTCTTTAATAGGCTCAGCTAAAAGAATAGATCGACGTTCAATAATAATTTCCTGTTCATCCAGAGAAACTTTAATATCATTTGTTTTAATGGAACCATATAGTTTATTTTCATCATGCACTTTTCGTTTGATGGTGATAACAACGTCTTTAATTTTATCTGCCATCTCTTCAGCAATGTTTTTCTCTTTTGCAATTTGAAGATCGAATTTTGCTTTTGTTTGTTCCATCATTTTTCTGTTCTGAGGTGTTGCTTCAATAGCTTTTCCCTGTGGAAAAAGATAATTCCTGGCATAACCTGGAGCAACATTACATTCACTACCAATAATTCCTAAAGTGTTTATTGTCTCTTTTAATATAATTTTCATTTTTTTCTCCATAAAACCGATCTTAAGAAGATCGAGATTTAATTTTGTAAATTTTGTTTTAAATTAAGTTTTCTAAAATCAAACCATGTATCAAAGAATCCAAGCCCTATAATTAACAGAGCAAATATCTGCTGAATTATAATCAATGTGTAAATAAAAAATCTTAAGAAAAAGGGGAATTCCTTTTTTTCAAAGAAAAATGATACAATGGCAATGCCTTGGAAAAAATAAATAAGCATTAATATAATAAATATATTTAACCCTATGAGTTTTAAGCTTTCGATAGGAATAAAAATAGAGATCAGGGTTAAAATTGCAAACCAGACAAGATGCTCAGGAGCTTTCCAGTGATTTAAAATTCCAAGCCATGACATAACCACGCCATCTTTTTTAAGGATTTTTTTGATTATAAGAATATTTAGCCATACAATAAAGAGTAGCATTGTTGTAAACATTGAAGGCATTATTCTAATAATTACGTATTGAATAAGTTCAGATGATTTTGCAAGGGCATCAATTTTTGCCTGATCAATTCCTATCTCTGAATATATTTGAAAGCTTAATTCAATATTTTTTGCGACATAATCAGAAATAATAATGAAAAAGCTTCTTTCATTTGCAAATGAATAAATGATAAACAAAGATAAACAAATTCCGACGGTTGCAAGGAAAGTGTATGAAATTGTTTTTTCAATAGAAAGATGCTGTTCAATAAAATTTCCAATTAAATAGCCGATCAAAAGTAAAGACCCATAGAAAAACACATCAGCTAAAAGGCCGTGCAGGACAGTAGTGATTATAAGAAAAGCTGCAATTGGGATTATAGCACCCATTTTTTTCCCAAGTTTAAGTCGAAAAAAGAGCACGGGTTGGGGAAGTAAAAGAGCTATAAAGAAACCAAATAAAGGCACACTTAATGTGAATATAAAGATCAATAGACAAAGTGAAATGCCAATCAATATATCTTTTAATATACTATTATATGTTGTGTGTTTGAACAATTTGTGAGCATCCATTTGAAAAGTGAACTAAAATTTGCCAACATATGGTAAAAGTGCAATATGGCGGGCTCTCTTTATTGTAGTAGAAAGCTCTCTTTGGTGTTTTGCACATGTGCCGGTAATTCTTCTTGGGATGATTTTCCCTCTTTCTGTAATAAATTGTTTTAACGCTTTAGGTTCTTTATAGTTCATATTTAGTGTTTCATCGACGCAAAATCTGCATATTTTACGGCGATTAAAAAATTTTTTATTTTGATATGCCATTTAATGCTCCTTAAAATTTTTTAAAGAATAAACTTTTTTTAAAGTTTGAGACTTATTTGGTTTCAGTTTCAGTTTCAGTTTCTGTTTCTGTTTCAGCTTCTAGTGGAGTTTCTGTCTTCTGGTCTTCGATGTTAACACTTTCTTCTTTAAGAATAGTCATGAATTTCAAGATATTATCATCAAGTCTGAAAATTCTCTCAAGCTCATCTACAACGTTTCCACTTCCGCCATAAGTCATGCATACATAAAAACCATGACTCTTTTTTTTGATTTCATAAGCAAGCTTTTTGTTGCCCCACTCATCAAAGTCAATAATAGCGCCACCTTGTTGGGTTACTACATTTTTAGTTTTTTCGAACAATTCTTTTTGTTTTTTTTCTGGAAGGTCTGAGTTTGAGATAAAAATAGTTTCGTATTTTCTCATTTTGACTCCTTTCGGATTTAAAGCCTGGATTGCATTTGTATGGTTTGCTTCCAAGCAAGGATTAAAATATTTTTTTCTACATTTTTTATAGAACTGGTATTCATACCACTCAGGTTAATTTTAGTCAAGGTTAAATTGAAAGGGATTTTATTTTATTGATCGCAAGATTTCTGTCAAAAGTATTGATATGACTTAAAGCGTATTTTAGATTGTGTTCACTTAATGAAATTACATTTTCACCAATATCATTATGGATGTTATAATTAGTGCTTAGATTAAATTGGTTTGTATTTATGTAAGAATCTCCACCAATATGTTGTAAATTAGCAAGTTCAGGTTCAATTCCAATTGGTGTTTTGCATAAGTGCAGTAATTTGTCAGCTCTTCTCATCTCCTCATTGTGAATTGTATTTCTGATGGGTATACCACAGATACCCGGATCACCAAGAAAATCACCAATATTATTACAATAAGTATGAAAATCAGAATGTTTGTTGATTGTATGAATCCAGCAAATAAATGCAATAGGCTCTTTTTTAATCAATTTTTTTATCTGGTCAAGGGGGAAAAAGTAAATTCTGGTGGTAGGATGGCCTTCTTTTTTTAACATGTCCATGTTGTGGGAAAAATCAGAGAATATTTGACCATTTTTTCTTCTGGTGCTTCCATAAACTTTTCTGCTAAGAGCATATGAATATTTATTAGACTTTTTAGATCTGGTTTTGTGAAGTGTTGTCTTTTTAGGTTGAGTATCAACGTTTAAAAAAGTTGCACCGTCCTTGTCCTGGTTCAATGCAAGTTTTGACAAATCAATTCGTAAAATACGCCCTGCTTTAACACCTTCCATGACAGATTTAAAATCATCAACAGGGTAATAACCTTTAAATATATGTGTTCGCGCATTGCCGCTATTAGTTCGAATATCATTAATCAGTACATTGTCTTTTCGACCACCAAAATAAAAAATTATTTTGCCATCTTCAATATTATAAATAGAAAGGTTGGAGGTATAGAGGTATCGTGTTTTCCCAAGGTTGCAAATTCTTCTCATAGTGGTGATTTCAGCAGAA
>JAGLLQ010000137.1 GCA_023140455.1 Desulfobacteraceae bacterium
ATCATATCCCATACAAGTTTAATCTGTTTATCATTTACCCCTCTTTTTTTTGCACCCAGAGAAAACCTGCTATAATAATCAGCAAGTTTTAATGCTTTATTCTTTTTAGAAAGTATTTTACGCAAACCATCTGCTTCAACATGATCAAATCCTGCCATGGAAACAGCAACTTTGGAAACATCTTCCTGATAAACCATTATTCCAAATGTTTCATTGAGTACATTTGCCAATAGCGGATGAATAGGGTCCCATCTTTCTCCATGCAGCCTTTTAAGGTATTCTTTTATATATTCATTTGCCGCAGGTCTTATAATACTTGAGTGTATTACAAGGTGGTCAAAACCTCCCACAGTTGATTTTTTTTGCAAAAGCCGCATTGCAGGGCTTTCAATATAAAAACATCCCATGGTCTGCCCGTTTGCAACAACCTGTTGTGTCTCAAAATCATCTTCCGGGTCAAAATCTGACTCATCAAATTTAATACCATTATCATGTACGTTATTGACTGCATCCCGTATCACACCAAGGCTTCTGTTCCCTAAAAGATCAATCTTTACAAGCCCTGCATCTTCTGCTGCATCCTTATCCCATTGCATTATGGGGACACCCTTTGGTGCAGTTTCAATGGGTACATATGTATCAATCGGGTCAGGTGTGATTACTATTCCTCCCGGATGAACAGAGAGATATCGTGGATTTCCTGTCAGCGCTTCAGCATATTTCATGATTTCAGGCCATGGATGGGGAAAGTCAATAAACTTAAACTCTGGTTTTTGTTTAATTCTTTCTATCAGGTCAGATTCCATCTGATCTGCTTGCCAGAACAAGGGAAGACGTTTTGAAATCTGCCCTATCTCGGAATCTGGAAGACCAAACACTTTAGCAACTTCTCTTACAGCCATGCGCGGTTGAAAAAGAACATGGCTTGAAACCATTGCTGCATGATCTTTAAATTTTTTAAAAACCGAATTTAAAACATCATCTCGTTCATCCCAGGCAAAATCAACATCAATATCAGGAGGATCGCTCCTTCCCGGATTTAAAAACCGTTCAAAATAAAGATCAAACTTTACAGGGCATACATTTGTAATGCCAAGACAGTATGCAACTATAGAGGCAGCACCTGACCCGCGCCCACAAATTCTCGGGCTTTGTTTTATAATATCCTGAACCACCAGAAAATATGATGAAAAATTCATATCATTGATAATTTTTAGTTCATATTCAATTCTTGTAACAATGTTTTTTGGTAAATCATTTCCATATCGCCAAAGAGCACCCTGGTAAACTTTTTTTGATAAAAGCTCTTGTGGATTAATATTATCTGCAAACGGCGGCATCACAATACCAAAATCAGGCCCTCTGAATTCAAGTTTCTCACTTATGAGATGTGTATTCTCTATAGCGCCGGGGCAGATTTTAAACCTTTTTTTATATTCTGATGCTGGTGCTAAAAAAGCATGATCCGGTGCAATATCCTTTGTGGTTAACCTTGAAAGAGTAGTGTTTTTTTCGATTGCCCTCAGCATTTTATGAATCTTTGCATCTTCAGGATTTAGAAAAAAACTCCCGGGTGTTGCAACAAGCGGTATATTTAAGCTTTGCGCTGTCCTGCAAAGTTTATGTGTTAAAGGCAATGGCTTCCTGTGTAGCGCTGCAGCAATATCAAGTCCGTTTTTATGAAAGTATTGTAAATGATCACAATTGTTTGTTAAAACCACAAGTCCTTCTGAATATTCAGGCAGGTATTCTTTTAAATCAAATTTTTTATCTCTGTGCCGTTTTGTAATCAGCCGGCATAAATTTTTATATCCTTTTTTGTTTTTAACAAGACAGACTGCGCGGTTATTTGTTTCTTTATCTGTAATTTCCGCACCAATAATTGGTATTAAACCTTCTTTTTTACATGCTGCCATAAAAGATATTATTCCACACAGATTATCAGTATCTGTTAATGCAAGTTGTTTATAACCAAGCGCCTTTGCTTTGCAGCACAGCGCATCAATTGAAGATGTTCCCCACATTAAAGAATAGTTTGAACGGAGGGTTAAGGGAATCATGACATCAATTGATCCTGTAATGCCAGTTTTGAAATACCAAGGTTTACAGCATCATAACCAAACCGGGCTCGTATTTTATCTATTGCACTTATAATATCATCTCTTTTCTTTTGCTTGTGTTTGTTCTCTTCAAAAAGTTCCATCTGCATTTGAGGGAATACATATTTCTCACATATAAGACGCATATGCCGTATACGAACACGCCTTTTAACAGCCCTGTTAAGGAGGCTTAACATTTTTATATAAAGAGTAAGCTCATTTGCAGTGGCAGGTTTTATCCTCATCTGTGCTGTATTCCGCAATCCATCTGAATAATTTATTTCAATCTTAATTTTCTCAGCAGCTTTGCGTTTATCCCTTAAAGCCATACAGATTTTTTCCGTCAGAATATATAAACCACTCTTTAATACTGCTATATCATTTGTATCTTCTGTAAATTCGTGATCAGCCAGCACCTGTGGATTAGTTGCTGATACAGGTAAAACAGGGGACAGATCAACTCCCCTGATTGTTTCATATATAAACATGGCTCTCTTGCCAAAAGAGATCCTGAGATGGTCAAGCTTCATGGCAAGCACTTCAGAAACAAGTGTGAAATTAAACTCTCTCAACTTTGCAAGATCAGTCTTTTCTATGCCCGGAAGAAGGCCTATGTGCAGAGGTTTTAAAAAGTCTTTTTCTTCACCTGCACCAACAATATATTCTCCAAATGGTTTTACAAGACGTGTTGCAACCTTTGCCACGAGTTTGTTTGGAGCAACCGACCATATGGGTTTCAAGCTAAGGTCCTGTTTGATTTTTTTGTTTAATTGCCATGCCACATCCACAGGAGGACCAAAAAGCCTGCTTGTTCCTGTAATATCTATAAACAAATGTCCGTCTCCCTGGCCAGACTCTACAAAAGGAGAATACGGAAATGCCTGTTTAATAAGATCACGCATCGCCCGCTCATAACGATCAAAATGTGGAGGCATAACCCGGGAATCTCTACAGATCCTGCTTGCCTTGCGCAAAGACATTCCTTTTCTTATGCCTGCCTGAAAAGCCTCTTCACTCATGTCATATACAACAGCTCTATTGCTGCCCTTTGGCGCAATAATCAGAGGATAATCTTTAAGACTTGAATCAATAAGCCTTTCCACAGCCACAGCAAAATCAGCTATGTTCAAATGGATTATTGAGCGTTCCATTTTTTCCGTCTTCTATTTTCCCTGTTTTAATAAGCCTTGAAATTAATCGTAAAGCATTTTCCGGTGCCTGGGCCCGGACATGGTTATTAAAAAAGATTGCTCCTTTTTTTGCCTTTGATGTCATGTTTGTAAGCTTGTTGTCAGTCCATTCATCAAGCTCTTCATCAGAATAATTATAATCAAATTGCTTTTGCATACTGCCTGAACCCCAGGCAGCACTGTTTCTGCCATGAAAGCGGATATAAAAAAGATCAGGATTTGTAACAACATCAAGCTTTGGAAATAGATTTGGCAAATCCGGCTCATCAACAGAAACCAGAGCAACTTTTCGTTTTTCCAATTCTGCAAAAACCCTGTCCTCAGCCCATGACCTGTGACGAAACTCCACAGCAAGCGGAAGCCCTGCAAGCTCATCAATCAGCCATGCAAGATAACTTCTGTTTTTTTGTGATCTGTTAAAATACGGCGGCATCTGTAAAAGCACTGCCAATAATCTGCCTGACTGTACCAAGGGTGATATACCATCTTTATATTGCGCAGCCTGTGCTTTCCACATATCAGGATCAATTTCATGGGTCATTGTTCTGGTAAGCTTTGCAGCAAAATAAAAATCCTTGGGTATGTTTTGACACATGCGCTCCACTGCAAAGGCTTTTGGCATTTGATAC
>JAGLLQ010000138.1 GCA_023140455.1 Desulfobacteraceae bacterium
TTTTCCAGTCAGGTTTTGCCTGTCCTGGAGCTTCAACAGCTTTTCTTACTCTCTGGACTCTTCTTTCAGTGTTTGAAAAAGTTCCATTCTTCTCAGCAAAACAGAATGCCGGAAGAACAACATCAGCTATTTGAGCTGTTTCAGTTAGAAATATGTCCTGAACCACAAGAAAATCAAGATTCTTAAATGCTTTTTCAGCATGATTAAGGTCCGGATCTGAAACAAGTGGGTTTTCTCCTATTATATACAGACTTTTAAAGTCTCCTTTGGCCGCTTTGTTAATCATCTCTGTAACAGGGAGGCCTGGATTTGGTGGGAGTTCTGTTGTTCTCCATTTTTGTTCATAGATTGCTCTTGCATTATCATCATCTACTTTCTGGTATGCTGTTAAAACATTAGGAAGCCCACCCATATCACATGCACCCTGAACATTATTCTGTCCTCTAAGAGGGTTTACACCTCCACCTTCAATGCCAAGGTTTCCGCACAGCATTGCAAGGTTGGCAAGGGATTTAACATTATCAGTTCCGGTTGTGTGCTGTGTGATTCCCATGCAATAGAGTATGGCACCTTTTTCTGCATTAGCATAAAGTCTTGCTGTCTCAATTATCTCTTCAGGATCGACTTTGGCTATTTTTGAAGCATATTCGGGTGTGTATTTTTCAACTATTTTTTTAAGTTCTTCAAAGTTTTCAGTTCTGTCTGCAATAAATTTTTTGTCATGCAGATTTTCTTTGATAATAACATGCATAAGAGAGTTGATTAATGCAATGTCACTGCCGGGTTCCTGTCTCAACCACTTATCAGCATGTTTTGTAAGAATTATTTTTCTTGGATCAATAACAATAAGAGTTGTCCCTTTAAGAGAAGCTCTTTTGACAAAGCTTGAAAGAACAGGGTGATTCTCTGTAGTGTTGGAGCCTGTGACAATAATCACATCTGCTTTTTCAACATCAGCAATTGTGTTAGTCATCGCACCTGAACCAAAAGCTGCAGCCAGACCGGCTACGGTGGAAGAATGTCAGAGTCGGGCACAATGATCAACATTATTGGTTTTCAGGACTGCTCGTGCAAATTTTTGGGCAATATAATTTTCCTCGTTGGTTATTCTTGCAGAGGTCAGCACTCCCTGGCTGTCTGGTCCGAATTCATCTTTTATTGAATTGAGTTTTGATGCAACAAGCTCAAGCGCTTCATCCCATGTTGCCTCTTCAAGGACTCCATTTTTCTTGATTAGAGGAGTTGTCAGGCGTTCAGGAGACGCAACAAAATCAAACCCGAATCTGCCTTTTACGCAGAGGCTTGAATGGTTTGGGGCAAGTTTATTGTCAGCTCCCTGAATATCAATAATTTTATTGTTCTGGGTATAAACATCCATTTGACAGCCAACGCCACAGTATGAACATGTGGTGCGGGTTTTTTCAAGCTTTGTAAATTTTTGTTTTATAAATATTTTGTCAGCTACCAATGCTCCAACAGGACATGCCTGGACACATTCACCACAAAAAACACAGTCAGAATCTTTTAAGGTAACATCATTGCCTGCAATGATTTTTGTAACTTCTTTTGAGTCAGATTTGTCATAACCAAAATCGATTGCATCATTAACTTGTATCTCTCTGCATGCTTTGACACATCTGCCGCACAAAATACATCGTGAAAAATCTCTGATAATAAAAGGGTTTGCTCTTTCTGTGGGATATTTGCATTCAGACAGAGGCTCATCTTTAGTCGTAACCTGATATTTGTATGCCAGGTTTTGAAGTTCGCAGTCTCCCCATACCGGACATAAATCATCAGTTTGATCCTCTTTAATTACTTTTAGCTGGAACTCAGTCCAGTCTTCTGCATTAAAGTCTCTAATGGCACAATTGTGGTTGCCGGAATAAAGCAGAGATATTATTGTATCTCTTCTGGAACTTATTACTTTTGGTGACTCAGTATAGACTTTAATTCCACTTGAAGCAGGAGTCGTACATGCAGTTACAAGATCAGGAGAATCTTCCATCTCAACCACACAGATATTACATGTTCCTGTTGGCGTAGAGTTTTTAAGATGACACAAGGTTGGGATCTCAATATTGTTGCGTTGCGCTACACTGAGAATTGTATCGTCAGAAAGGAAAGTAAAATCATTGTTATTAATAGTAATAATGTTTGCTGTGCCCATGAGTTAATCCTCTCAAAAGACTATTGTTATATATTATTCTTTGTTAAATATGTCTAAAGTTCAGTACAATATTAATTAAGTATTGTCAACGTGGAGGTTGACTTTATATTAGTTAAATGCTTAGTAAATGTAATGATTTTATAAGAGACAACAGGAAACAACGGGAGAAGAAAATGCTTGAGTCGCTGATTTTGATGGGTGGTCTTGGAATTGTAATAGGAAGTTCTCTGGCAATTGCATCTAAGCTTTTTTATGTATACGTGGATCCCAAAGTAGAAGCAATTGATGAAGCTTTGCCGGGTGCAAACTGTGGAGGTTGCGGATATCCGGGTTGTTCACCTAATGCCCAGGCAATAGTTGATGGTAAATCAGGTGTTGATTCATGTGTAGCAGCAGGAGCAGATGTTGCTGTGACAATTGCTGGAATTATGGGTGTTTCGGTCTCTGAAAAAGAATCTGAATTTGCAACTCCCGGTTGCTATTATCCTATGAATAAAACTGATATTAAATACAGTTATAATGGTATAGCAGATTGCAGAGCTGCTAATCAGCTGTTTGGAGGCATGAAAGAGTGTCAGATTGGCTGCATAGGTCTTGGGACATGTGTTGATGCCTGCCTTTTTGATGCATTGTCCATGGGAGAAGATATGCTTCCAAAAGTTGATGAAGAAAAATGCACCGGATGTGGAGCCTGTGAGAAAGCCTGCCCAAAGAATATGATTGCACTTACTTCTGTTACCAGAAGAATTATTCGTGAATACACTGAAGATGAATGTATAACACCTTGCCAGAAAGCCTGCCCTGTTGGAATAGATATCAGAGAATATATAAGATGTATAACAATAGGTGACCATACAAAAGCAGTGCAAAAAATTAAAGAAAGAAATCCTTTCCCAACAG
>JAGLLQ010000139.1 GCA_023140455.1 Desulfobacteraceae bacterium
TTAGTTGCAAAGGGTTTTAGTTTTTTTCTTAAGGTTGCAAATGTGGATAAAAGATTGTCAGGGACAGTTTCTCCGGAGACTTTATCATCCTTAAATTCCCTTTCGTTTACAAATGCTCCCATGATTCCTGCAAGCATTGCAGGGGATGAGTCTGGCAGCAGGTTCTCTCGTAAACTCTGGGCAACAAGAAGTGGAGAATCAATTCTAAGGCTTGATGCCCATAAACCATCTTCTGTCAGTTCTCCTGTTTTGGTTACAAAGTTTTCATGTCTTAAAAAATTCATATGAGCAAGGAAATCCTGCCACAGGTATTCGAGCCCGGCACCAAATTGTGTTTTTGCCTGCTGGCTGTTTGTTTTGCCTGAAGTCAGCAGATATGATGCAAATGATTTTTCAAGAAGTTGGTGGATTTCGTCTGGTGAGTTAGACAAAAGCAAGTTAAGAACCATGGAGAAATCTATTTTGATCTGGCTCTGGATATCAATGGGAGGAGAGTTGATAAGTTTTGCTACATATCTTAAATTCATGAATCTGCCGGGCAAAAGAAGTCCGAATCCGACATTATCCATACCTCTTCTTCCAGCTCTTCCAGTCATCTGCTGGAATTCACTCGGGGTAAGAGAGATAAAATCTGTGCCATTAAACCTGTCTGAGTTAAGGATTGCCACACTTCTGGCAGGGAAATTAACTCCTGCTGCAACAGTTGAAGTTGCAAACATAGCATTGAGAAGACCTTCTGCCATCAGAGTTTCAACAACTACCTTCCAGGCAGGAAGATGACCGCTGTGATGGGCGCCTGCTGCTGTATTTTCAAGAGTCTCTCTCTGGCTGTGTTCTGCAAGATGAGAGTTGCCTGAAACTAGTTCGGCAAGTCGTGCTTTTAATTTTTCTTGTTGTTCAGGATGTTTTGAAATTATTTCCCCATTACAAAGCTTGATTGCCTGGTCACAATCAGCTCTTGATTTAAGAAAAAAAATAACCGGTAATAGATTATAACGATCCAGAACTCTTAAAATATCTCCAAAGATCGGAAGTTTTCCAGGTTGTGCAATCTGTGGTTTGTATTTGGTTTTAAGAAAATCTAAAACCATTCTATGAGGTCTTGAGGATCTTGGCTGATTACCTTGTAAAAGCGGAAAAAGAGTTCCTGAGGGATGAAAAAATATAGGGTGTAATGGAACAGGTCTTTTGGATGATTCAATTACCTTACATTTGCGTGTTCTTATGGATTCAAGCCAGCCTGCTATTTGATAGGGGTTTCCTATGGTTGCGCTGAGTAAAAGAAGAGGTATCCTTGAAGGAAGATAGATCATGATTTCTTCCCAGACTACACCTCTGTCTTCATCACCAAGGTAATGGGCTTCATCAAGGATAATTAAATCACAGCCAAGATTTTTGCCTGTATGCATGGAATCATAAAGCTGGTTTCTCAGGATTTCTGTTGTGCCAATAACAATATCGGCATCTGAGTTTTCTTTTATATCACCCGTTAGAATGCCAACATTTTCTTTCCCAAAAAGTTGTGAGAACTGGTGATAAATAGAATTGGTAAGTGCTTTTAAGGGCGTGCCATACCATACTCTTCCGTTCTTACTTATTATGTGTTCTGCAGCTTTTTCAGCAATCCAGGTTTTCCCTGCTCCAGTAGGGGCTGCAACAAGACAATCAGATTTTCTAATTGCCTCTATAGCTTTTATTTGAAAGGGGTCTGGATTAAATTTTTTTTTATCAGGCGTACCAATTTTTCTGAATATATTTTTAAGAGATTGGCTGGCCCCCGGTCTCATTTCAGGAATTTTTTTAAGAGGTTTTCTTTTTTTATGTCTCAATTGATTTCTCAATTGTAATCTCCATTGTATAAGTTATAAGTTTTGGACATTCACCATTTTTAAACAGTACCTAACTTTGCGCAAACATACTACCATTTATATGCAGCTGTTGTATATGATTGAAATATTATACTGAATATTTGCCACAAGAAATCTTAATTCAACTTAATCCAACAAATACCATATTTTAATGTATTGGTTTAACCCATGCGGTATCTGGTTATCTTTTTCTTCACCGCTTAATAATAAGCGAATGTTCAGAAAAAGATAACCAGACACCACATTAGCTGCTGGAATGCAATACACAAAATTGTAAAAACTTTTTAATTTTTGAAAGAAATTTAATAAATGAGAAAACCAAGATGAATGTTGATCAGGATAACCTATATATCGAGGATTAATAACTTGGTTGGTGCTTGGTTGATGCCACCATCGAGCTTCTTCATTATCAGCACAATCCTTTGGGTTCTGCTTTTATTCATAATGTGTCCACAGTCGAATAATTTTTATTGTTTTTTTATCATCTATAACCTGATAAACAATTCTGTGTTGAATATTTAAGCGCCTTGAATATGCACCAGCTAAATCACCGATAAGTTTTTCATAAGGCGGTGGAGTTTGAAATGGGTTTTGGCGTAAAATCTTAATAATTTTCTCTGTTTTTGGTTTAAGATTAGATGCAGATACTTTTTTAGCATCTTTTTGAGCCTGTTTTGTAAAAACAATTCTCCAATTTACCAATCCAGATCCTCTTTGCAGTCCTCTATTGGAGTGGACAAGCCTTCACGGATGGACTCACGCATATTTGGAATGTTTAAAAGATACATGGTCTCTTGAATCGAATGCCAATCATCTTCGGATATAAGAACTGCATTAGCCCTTTTCCCTGTGATAACAATAGGTTCATGTGAAAGAGATGCTTGGTCAATGAGTCTGTATAGTTTTGTGCGTGCCTCTGTAGCTGATAATGTTGACATTTTTCATCCTCCTTTCTTTTTATTAAAAGTACGCCATAACGTACGTATTGTCAAGTTTTTTATTTAGCAGAACAAGTAGTTATACGGATCCGCATATCATTCAATTGTGAATAATATGCGCCCGTGGTTAATCTTAATAATCTTGTATCATTCAAGAATTTAGTTGTAAACAGAAGGCGGAGAGAATTGTATTTATTATTTAGTTGTATGCCACTGCTGCCAGTGCGGCCTGTTTGCCTTGCAACGACTGGATCGGCTGCGATTTTTGTAAAAGTTTTAACCTGAAGGTCACGCATAAAGATCTGAAATGCTAAAACCACGAATGTGGTTTTGTTGCCAGGAATTTTGGAGGGCGTACCAAGAACTTTACAGGGCAGTATTTTTGGGCAAGAGGTTATTATGTATCTATAGTAGGAAGAGATGAAGATGCAATACGTCTATATATCAAGAAACATGAGGAAGAGTATAAGAGGTTTGACCAGCAACTAAATTTGTTTGATTAGGAGCGGGCAATAACCGCTTTGAGCGGTTCACATTTCAAGCCACCACCTCTGGTGGTGGGCGATGACAAATTCTCATAAAACAATTCTTACTATAAGAGAGGGTGTGTGTTTACCACAGCATGGGTTAAACTAATACATCAAAATTTATAATATTCCATACTAAATTTTCTTATGACAAATATTCATATATTATAATTTGTTCTTGACAGATATTTAATATTTGATATCTGATATATTAGAAATAGAAAAAACAATCACCTCATAAATGCTGAGTGTATTAATTTTACAGTAGTGTGGGGAATCAACTAATGATGGAGGTATCAGTACCATGGAAATGACCACAGAAGAAGCTTTTATAAAAATTCTCCAGAGGCATGGAATAGAACACGCGTTTGGTATCATTGGTTCGGCTATGATGCCGATCTCTGACCTGTTTCCCAAAGCAGGCATCACTTTTTGGGATTGTGGTCATGAAGGCAATGCCGGTATGATGGCGGATGGTTTCACTCGTGCCTCAGGCAAGATGTCCATGATGGTGGCTCAGAACGGTCCCGGTATAACCAATTTTGTTACACCTGTAAAAA
>JAGLLQ010000014.1 GCA_023140455.1 Desulfobacteraceae bacterium
ATTTTTCCAACCTTTTCTATTATCTGCAAGTGAGACCTTATGCACAGAAGGTTGTATTACAAAATTTGAGAATGGAGCTATTAACTGGAGCACAGGATGCATCACGGCAAAAGGTAAAGCATCTCCTTCAAAAGAAGATAAAAATAAGCCGTCAAGTTCAATACCAGGTGCTGCCAATGCTGATGCAATGAAGAATCTTATTTCTATACTTAAAGATATAAAAATTGCACATAAGAGTGTTAAAGAATTTGTGGCATCAAATGATAATATTATGGCACAGATTGAGAACACAATTTCAGATGTTTCTGTTATAAAGCAACATTACACATCAGATGGTGCTTTGGACATTGAGGTGGAAACTTCAATGTACGGAGGTTTTCTTCAGCTCATACTCCCTCCTGAGATAGCACAGATTCCGGAAATAGAATCAATTGAAGCTAATGATGAAGTCCAAAAACAAAGAGGAAAGTATACAGGGCTTGTGTTAGATGCCAGAGGGCTTGAGTTTGAACCTTTGTTATATCCTGTAATTACAAATGAGTATGGCGAAGAAATTTACAGTGAAGTTTTTATTAATCGGGAATATGCAGTCCAGTATGGAGTTTGTAAATATTTTTGTGATATTGAAAAAGCTGCTGCAAATAAAAGAGTTGGTAAAAATCCTCTTGTTTTAAAAGGTTTGAGAATAGGAGAGGATAAAAATTCAATTATTTTAAATAAATCTGATGCTGAGAAGATTGAGAAAATAATAGAGCGGCATTCATTTTTTAAAGAATGTCGAGTTATTATTGTTATAGACTCATCAGATCCTGTGGATCAATAACAGCATTGTCAATTAGCCGGGTTTCCCCAAGCTTTACAGCAAGTGCAAGTAATGTTTTCCCTTTGATCTCTTTAACAAGGTCAAGGGTTTCAGGATCACACAGAGCTATATAATCAATTTTTACCCCTTTAACATTCTTGATAAATCCATTTATTTCGCTCAGAATAACATCAGCATTGGTTTCCCCATTTTTTATCATTTCTTTTGCTTTTTCAATGGATTGAGACAGGCAAAGACCTGCTTTCCGTTCCTCTTTTGTGAGGTATGTATTTCTGGAACTCATGGCAAGCCCGTCGTCTTCTCTTACAATGGGAGCGCCAATGATTTGAATATTAAAATTCATATCTTTTGTCATTTGACGAATAACCTGAATCTGCTGATAATCTTTTTGCCCGAAAATAGCTGTGTCCGGATCAACAATATTAAATAGTTTTGCCACAATGGTTGCAACCCCTTTGAAATGAACAGGTCTTGAAAGTCCGCAAAGGTGGTTGGGAAGATTTGTAAGCTCAACATATGTTTGGAAATTTTTTTTGTACATTTCATCTTTGGAGGGGAGAAAAACAGCATCCACATTAAGTTTTTCAGCATGGTTAAGATCTTTTTTCAGGTCAGTTGGGTATGAATCAAGATCCTCGTTTTTGCCGAACTGAGTAGGGTTTACAAATATACTGAGCACTGTCTTATCAGAGAGTTCCTCCCCTTTTTCAATAAGAGAAAGGTGTCCTTCATGCAAATATCCCATTGTAGGAACAAGACAAATAGTTTTATCCTGTTTTTTAATATTTTTTGACCATGACTGCATTTCTGACGCTTTTTTGAAGATTTCCATTAATTTATATTGCTCCTGCTTATTACTAAACTAAAATTGTTAAAATCAAAAAAAATCTTTATAAGATCATAGTTGACTAATACTCAAATTACAGATATTTAAATTTTACATAAAATTTAAACAAATTGCAAAGAAATTCAAATGAGGCTTTTATGAATAATATGATACCAACAAGACAGGCAGCTTTTGAGTTGCTTAATGAGTACAATACAAAACCGGGTTTAATAAGACACGCACTTGCTGTAGAAGCTGTTATGGCACATTTTGCAGAAAAATTTGGTGAAGATATACAGATGTGGGGTATTATTGGGCTTATACATGATCTGGATTATGAAAAATACCCTGAAGAGCATTGTAAAAAAACAGAGGAGATCCTTATTAATAAGGGTTGGCCTGAAGATTATATCAGAGCTGTTATAAGCCATGGCTGGGAGTTATGTACAGATGTTAAGCCTGAAACAAAGCTTGAAAAAACTCTTTATGCCATAGATGAACTCACAGGTCTGGTTGCAAGTACAGCGCTTGTAAGACCGTCAAAAAGTGTTCTTGACATGAAAGCAAAATCTGTAAAAAAGAAATGGAAAGATAAATCATTTGCTGCAGGTGTGAATCGATCAGTAATTGACAAAGGAGCTCAAATGTTGGGAATGGAACGAGGCGAGCTTATTTCAGAAACAATTGCCGGTATGAGGAAGGTGGCAAAAGAAATTGGTCTGGAAGGAAATGTATAGTAGCGTCATCTTTTTGACACTATTTTGTGTTAATTTTACCTAGTTACCATCGCCCCAGATTCGAACTCATATTCGTAATAGTGTGAAATAATTGCAAATTTATCTCTTTATGCCTTTTGGCATCATTGTTGCAATATCTAAAGCCAAACAAATAATTTAAAGGGGATAAATATCAGGATGCCAATTAATGTTTTGTCAAACAGAATATCAACAGTATTTTCAACCATGCTTAAATCAGTTGGGAAACAGACAGATCATAAAAGGCTTACAAATTACATAATCACAATTAATCAAAAAGAATCCACAGAAGATATACTCAGTGAATTATCTCAATGTTTGAAGGATATTTTAAATTACAGGCTTTTCGCTTTTGTTATACAAAAGAAGAGCAGCTTGGATATATGGCTTGATCCTCGAATATACAAAAAATCATTGGAAGAAGTTGTAATAAAAGACTTTAATGTTAAAGACAAAGGCATGCTCAATTATCTCAACTACTCTTCTTCTGAAGATACTAAGGATAATGAGGCAGATAAAAAGTTCAGCATGGAAAAATTATCTTCTTATGAAATTAATGAAGATGATTATTTTGCAAGGGTATACATATTGCCCTATAAGAGCTTGTTTGATTTCCATGATGATGAGATAGATATGATTTTAAAAACTACTCAGACAGCAATCTCCCGGCAAATAGATATGAAAAAATTATCTGATGCTGCGGCTATTGACCCATTAACTCAATGCTATAATAGACGGGAGTTTGAAGTGCAGTTAAGACGTCATGTTTCGAATGCTGCAAGACATAATAAAGAACTATCAGTCTTTATGTTTGATCTTGATCATTTTAAAAATATCAATGATACATATGGGCATCAATCAGGAGATATTGTGTTAAAAAGAGTATCCGCATTAGTCAAAAATAACATAAGAACAGCGGATGTCCTTACTCGATTTGGAGGAGAAGAATTTATTGCAATTCTTCCTGAAACAAGTAAACAAAAAGCAATGGAACTTGCCAATCGGATCAGAGCAAATATTGCCGGCAGAAGAATAAAAGTCGCTGGAGATGAAATAAGAGTTACAGCAAGTTTTGGCGTTGCATCCCTGAGAGAGTCTTTAAGCATGGATCAATTGGTTGGCGATGCTGATGCAATGATGTACAAAGCAAAACTAAATGGCAGAAACACTGTTATGCCAGGGCTGATCAAAGTATGTCCTTCTATTGAGTCTAAACAAAAGGTTAAGAATTAATCTATAGTCTTTCCTTGATTTATTATCTTCACTAAAGTAAAATAATATTTATAACGAATCATCAAAGCAGGTAAATCTTCATCTGATTGTATCTGATTTCCCTAAGATCAGTGTAACGGCCAGGATGGGTGAAAATATGACTGCAATACAAGACTTATTAAAAGAAATTAAGAAATTAAAGCCAATTCCGGCAATTGTAAATCAGATCATTGAAATTGTTGACAAGCAAGATTCTTCAATGCAGGATGTTGCAAAAATTATTAAATATGATCCTGCTGCAACAGCTAACCTGATAAAAATTTGTAATTCAGCTTATTTCGGTCTTAAAGAGCCTGCTGAATCAGTCGAAGATGCTGTTTCTCTGCTTGGTATAGATCAAATTGTGGAGCTGGTTCTTATGAAATCCGGAGCCAGTGCCCTGTCCGGGAAACTTGATGGGTATGGGTTTGCTGAAGGAGCCATGTGGAAATATTCAGTTTCATCTGCCTTAATTGCAAAGCAGATAGCAAACAGATTATCAATGGAGAATCAAAACACTATATTTACTGCATCTTTATTAAAAGACATTGGTAAAATAGTCCTTGATAAGTTTGTTTCAGACAGCTTTGATGCGATAAATACTCTTGTACTTAATCAGAATTTGAGTTTTATAGAGGCAGAAAAGAAAATTATTGGAGTAGACCATGCAGAGCTGGGTGGCATGATTGCAAAAATATGGAAGTTCAGTCCTAAAATGGTAGATATTATTCGTAACCATCATATTCAGGATAGATCCATGTGTAAAAATAAAGATATTGCAATTGTGTATTTTGCAGATTGTATTTGTATGATGCTTGGAATCGGTGTCGGTGCTGACGGGCTTGCATATAGATTCCATAAAGAAGCTATGGAGGAACTTGGAATAAATGCCAACGAAATGCCTGAAATAATTGTTGAGTTCTCTGAAAATATGCAAAAGGTTGAAGAACTTCTAAATCTTGTCTGAATTATAAGACTAAATTATCCCTGTTAAAAGAAAAATATCAAGCCCGCCATGATAAAATGATCTTGTCGCACTTTTTTGGAAGAAATGATTTTTTATAAGGTGTTTCTCGGGCATAATTATTCCAACTCGCCAGCCTTTAAAGTCTTTCCCAAGTTTCTCTCCTATTTCATGGTAAAAAGAAGATATGTCATGTTGGCTGCCAAGCCTCTTCCCATAGGGAGGATTGATAATAATTACTCCCTTTTGTTCTGTTAATTTATCAGGGTTGATATTGAAAAAATCCTTTTGTTTTATATCAATATTCCTGTCAAAATTAAATTTTCCCACATTTTGTTCAATAGAGGAAATTGCTTTATCATCAATATCAGACGCAAATATTTCCTTTTTAATGTTTGATTCAATTTTATTTTCAGCCTGTTTTTTTATATAGTCCCATTTGTTTTCTCTGAAACATTGCCATGCTTGAAAAGCAAAGTTACGTGCAAATCCTGGGGGAATGTTCTGTTTGAACATGGAAGCTTCAAGGGAAAAAGTTCCAGATCCGCACATCGGATCAATAAGAACATCGTTTTTTGAGAAT
>JAGLLQ010000140.1 GCA_023140455.1 Desulfobacteraceae bacterium
CCTGGGTGGGCAAAATTTTTCAAGTCACCAACAATTTTCCTGACCCGTTCTGTACCTTCAGCACAATCACTTAAGAGTTCCGTAATGTCTTCTCTTAAGTAATCTATATCAATCTCTTCTTCAAACTTTTCTATGGTTTCGATCATGGCTTTTATATCAGCTGGAAGTTGTTTCAAATCTGGGCTTTTTAGCTTTTTTATTACTGAATTGTAATCCCCTAAAAGTGTATTAAAATCTTCTAAATAGTCAGTAAGAGTTGCAAGATTGCTTCCTACAAATCCGATTGGATTGTTGATTTCATGGGCAACTCCAGCTGCAAGCTGGCCGATTGAAGCCATTTTTTCAGATTGGAGTATCTGGGACTGGGTCTCTTTTAAGTCTTTTAATGCTTTATCAAGTTCAATATTTTTTTCTGTCATTTCGTGTTGTAATTCTAAAATTCGCTTGCCTGTTTTTATTCTGGATTTTAGTTCATCAGGCTTAAAAGGTTTAGTAATGTAATCATCTGCTCCTGCATCAAAGACTTGTACAAGGTCCGATGTTTTATCTTTTGCTGTTAAAAGCATTATATATGTGTAAGAGTTTTTATCAGAATCTCTCATTTTTTTGCAAAGTTCGACTCCATCCATTTCTGGCATCATCCAGTCTGTGATAACCATGCTGGGCCGCTGTTCTAAAAATAAATCCCATGCTTGTTTACCATCAGTAGCTTCAATTACTTCATATTCCATTTTAGTTATGGATTTTTTTAATAAAAGCCTTGAAACATAGTCATCTTCTGCAATAAGAATTTTCATATTTTACCCCAGTCAATGTTATTTATATGTTTGCGGAACTGCGCTACTTCTTTTTCCAGTTCATCTATTTTTTTGTCGCATGCATTCAAATCATCACCAGCTCCGAGAGTTTCAAGTGATGTTGCTGAATCAGTTATCATCTTTGCTCCTACATTAGCAGATGAACCTTTTAAAGAGTGTGCATGTCTTATTAAAGAGTTTTTGTCATTGTTTTCAATTGCCAGCTTCATTGAATTGATGTGAAGAGGCAGGCCCTTAATGAATTCACCTAAAACCATTTCAAGAAATGATTTGTCATCCATAGCTCTTGCAAGTGCATCTCTAAGATTGAAAATTATTATATTATTATTATTTGATACTGAGTTGCTAAAGGTATGATTCTGTTCAGCCTGTTTTTCAATTATTTTGATAAGCTTTATGGAATCTATTGTTTTAGGAATATGTTCATCCATACCTGAGGTAAGGCATTTTTTTCTTTCTTCACTCAAGGCATTATCAGATATTCCAATGATTGGAGTTCTTTTTAGTTTTTTTGTTTTCTCATGGGTACGTATCTTTTTTGCAGCATCAAATCCACTTGTTTCAGGCATGTCCCCCTGCATTAAAATCAGATTGTACTTCCCAGTTTTATATGCTTTGAGCACATCAAGTCCATTTGAAACAGTATCAACTTTATAGCCGGATTTACCAAGTATATTCAAATATAATTTTTGACTTGCAATATTGTCCTGGGCAAGCAGAATACAAATATTTTGTTTTTTACCTTCTTTTAAAGAATGGCGGGTAATAAATTCTGTTTTATTCTGACTGTAAAATGTAAAAGCCTTGAGGATACAATTATGTAGTAAATGCGGGTTAAGAGGTTTTGGAAGATATGCAGCACAGCCTATCTTTTTTAGTTTTGCCACATCTCCTTTTTTCCCCACAGATGTCAGCATGATTAAAATAATATTTGAAAAATCAGGATTGGTTTTGATTTTTTTAGCCAGTGTTTCACCATCAATCCCAGGCATTTGCATATCAATAAGTGCAATATCAAATTGGTCTGAGGAATTGCGTAACTCTATTTTTTCAAGAGCTTTTTGTCCGTTTTCAGCAGTATCAAAAATGCATTCCCAGTTTTTCAACTGTTTTTCTAAGAAAAAGCGGTTAGTAGCATTGTCATCCACAATAAGGATTTTTTTATTTTTAATACTTACTAAAGTTTCAGGCTGCATATCTGAATTCCGGAATTGTTTTTCAAATTCAGCAGTAAACCAGAAAGTTGAACCATGCCCGAGTTTGCTTTCCATGCCGATTTTTCCATCCATTAAATGAACAAGTTTTTTTGCAATGGACAGTCCTATACCAATACCTCCGTGCCTTCGTGTTGTTGAAGCATCTGACTGGGAAAATGAATGGAAGATCAATTTATTTTTTTCAGGGCTGATGCCAATCCCGGTATCAATTATTTCAAATCGGATAACAGCGTTTTTTTTCTCCTCTTTTTCAAGGGTAACAATAATTTTAATCTTGCCTTTATCTGTGAATTTTACTGCATTGTCTGCAAGATTAAGTAGAATCTGGCGTAACAGTCCGGGGTCACCTTTAATTAGCGAAGGGACAAGCTGATGGATAAAAATATCAAGTTCAAGCTCTTTATTACGGGCTTTTACAGATATAGATTTTTCTATTTTTTCCATAGTATTTCTTAAGTCAAAATCAATAATTTCACATTCGAGATTGCCAGTTTCAATTTTAGAAAAATCAAGAATTTCGTTGAGAACATTCATAAATGAATCAGCACTTTTTTGAATAATTTCAGCAAGTTCAATTTGTTCATTGTCCAGTTTTGTGTTGAGAAGTAAATTTGTCATCCCTATAATACCATTCATGGGTGTTCTTAATTCATGGCTGATATTGGAAAGAAAATTGTTTTTTGTCTGCTCAATATCTTTATAATCAGAAAGGGAGCTTCCAAATACTTTTGTAAAAGCAGGATTTACATATTTTACAAGTCCATCTTTTTTATAGATTACAATTGGATCAACAGAATTGTCCATGATATCGCGGAGCTTCATTCTATTACCTTTGTTGTTAGGGAAGCCTCTTAATTAATTTTTAATGCGAATTTGAAATATTCTTTTATATTACCTTTAAATATTATATATTACAAGCGAATATATTGAATTTTCTCCTCTTGAATTGCACTTTACACTTTGGCTGTAGATTGATAAAATAAATAGATGAAATATTTTATAAGAATTATTCTTTTTATTTTCTGGATAGGTGCAATCGGGTGGCTTATCAGGTATGAGGCATATCCTGAATATTTTACGCACAAATTGGATGGATATAAAAGTATTATTTCTAAAGATGTTCTGCTTATTGATTCCTGGATGCGAATTTTAGTGAATGATTCTCCGGTTGGATATAGTTATACTAAAATGGAAATTGAAAAGTCGGATCCTGTAAATCATTACACAATAAATAACTCTTTAAGATTTTCTATTAATCTTGCAGGCATTAATCAACATATTAATATAAAAACCAATTCAGTATTAAATAAGATCTATCAACTCCAAAAATTTTATTTTTCTATTAAATCATCAGGTTATTCCATGCTGATTAACGGTAAAAAAATTAAAGGAGAAATTTTTGAGATCACAACAACAACCGGGAGTACAAATCAGACAAAAAAAGTAAAAATACCTGGCGATGTAATTATTTATTCGCCTATGACGGAAATGGCAATGAAAGAATTAAAGCCCGGGCAAAAACTTTCTATTTTGACCTTTGATCCTGTAACTATGTCTAAAGCAAATCTTATGTTTACAGGCGAAAAAAAAGAGACTATTACAATTGGAAAGAAAGAATATGAAACAACTCTTGTGTCTGTCAATATGAAAGGAGCTGTTTCAAAACTTTGGATTGATTCGAAAACAGGTCAGCCAGTCAGGCAGAGCACACCATTTGGCTGGACAATGGAAAAGAGTACAAGCAAAGAAGCTTTAACGAGCATTAAAAGATCTGATAACACAGGTAATATTCTTACAAATCTTGCAGTTAAGCCTTCGGGCCTATCTGTTGATCCTGATGCCGATAGAATAAAATTAAAATTAAGCGGGGTTGATCTAAAGGGCTTAAAATTTGAATCAGACAGACAGAAAATATTGAGCTCCAATGGGATTGAGACTGAACTTGCGATAATGAATGGAAATAGTAAAGAGTTTTTGGAAAAAAGAATAATTTCTGATGAAACTCTTGCTCAGTTTTTAAAAGCAAGTGCAGCTGTTCAGTCAGATCATCCAAAAATAGTAGAGGCCGCTGAAGAAATTATCAGCAAAATTGATGAGGATGCTTTTGATAATCAAAATAAAACTAAAGTAAAAGCAGAGGCGATATTTAACTTTGTTCATAAGAATGTAAAAAAGGAAATAACTATAAGTTTTCCTTCTGCTCTTGATGTCCTTCATACAATGAAAGGTGACTGCAATGAACATACTTATCTCTTTGTTGCACTTGCACGTTCTGCTGGAATCCCGGCCAGGATTGTAACTGGTCTTGTTTTTACGAAAGGACGCTTTTATTATCATGCCTGGCCCTCGGTTTATGTTAATAACAAATGGCTTGAAATGGATCCAACATGGGGGCAAACTTATGTTGATGCTTCACATATTGCAGTTGTTAACGGAGAAATTGGCAATCAGTTTCAATTACTCAAATTAATGGGGCAGGTAAGTATAGAAATAACAGAGGTTATATATGATAGAAATTAATCAATTATCGAAAAGATATGGTGCTAAAAGCAGTGGTTCTGGAAATAATTCACATCGGGCTGACGCTGTAAAAAACCTTAGTTTGAGCATTCCTAAAGGAGAGCTTTTTTGTTTTTTAGGACCAAACGGTGCTGGAAAGACCACAACGATTAAAATACTTACAGGTTTATTACGTGCATCCTCAGGCTCTGTTTTGATCAATGGGACAGATCCTGAAAAAGATCATATTACCTCAAAAAGAATCATTGGTTATATCCCTGATATGCCTTATCTGTATGAAAGGCTTACAACAACAGAATTCTTTGAGTTCACAGGAGAACTATATGACATTGATAAGGATATTATTGATGAAAAGCTTGAAGATTCTTTTGCTCTTTTTGGATTGATAGAATACAAAAATGTACTTGTTAAAGACCTTTCCCACGGCTTGCGCCAAAGATTAATTTATGCTGCAACGTTTTTGCATGACCCTGAGATTCTCTTTATTGATGAACCCTTGATAGGCCTTGACCCATATACTATTCGTCTTATTAAAGATCTTTTAAAAGAAAAAGCAAGGAACGGGATGACTATATTTTTAACTACGCATATTCTGGCTTTGGCAGAGGATATTGCCCATAGAATTGGAATAATACTGAGAGGGGAACTTGTTGAGTTAGGAACTCTGTCTGAGCTTTATGAAAAACATGGGAAAGACAATCTTGAGGATATCTTTTTGAGTCTTACTGAAAACTAATAACAAGAGAGTTGAGACTGCTTATATGTCTATTGAAAGAGCTTTAATCAAAAAAATAAAGTTTAATTTTTTTAATCTCGGCAGAATATTGAGTGTTCAGTCAAAGTTAAAGGTTTTTTTTATCCTCTGTTGTACAATTGGCTTGATTGCAGGAATGTGGCTGATGTTTTACAGTGGGTTCCGCTATTTTGATACTTTGAGCGGGTTTGGCAATATAATTATCAATAAGCTTTTTACATTTTTTTTCCTTGGCATGGGAGTGATGCTGGTATTTTCAAGCATTATCACATCTTATTCAACAATTTTCAGATCTGAAGAAATTCCCTTTCTTCTTGTAAGACCTGTGGGGTATAATCAGATTACTCTTTATAAATTTTTTGAATCCACTCTTCTCTCTTCATGGGCTTTTGTTTTTATCATACTTCCTTATGTCGGTGCCTATGCCTCTTATAATGAGATGTCAGTATTTTTTGCAATATGGACACTGATTTTTTCAATTCCATTTTTAATTATATGCTCTGGTATAGGTTCAGTTTTTATTATTATTTTTGTAAGATTTATCCCGAAATCTAAAAAAGCTTTTTCCTTTTTTCTTTTAATCACAGGTTTGATCCTGGTCGGGTATCTGGTATTAGATCAAAGTGCTGCTTTAGATAATGAAATGGAAGTTTTTAACATTTCTACAATACTTCCCGGGTTAAATTTGGCAGCAAATCCAATACTGCCAAGCTTTTGGACCTCAGAAGGAATAATGGCATTTACAAACGGACAGTTTTTTCGCGGGTTTATGTTCCTGCTTCTTTTAGTATTAACTGCTACAGTAATACTCTTTGTAATAAGCGATATCGGTGGATTATTGTTTTATAATACATGGCTTTCTACTGTGGAAGGCAGGCAGAATAATAAGCGGGCACCAATATTATTTAAAAGGCTTGGCAGTGTTCTGTTTTTTTTACCCCATGATATTAAGGCAATGATAAAAAAAGATATCAGGATTTTTTTTAGAGACCCTGTCCAATGGTCGCAAGTGCTTATTTTTTTTGGTCTGATAGGATTATACTTTATAAACTTACGAAATTTTAATTACCATGAAATAGATGCAATGTGGAGAAACCTGATTGCATTTTTAAATGTTTTTTGTCTTTCCATGGTTTTATCTTCCCTTGGTTCAAGATTTATATATCCACAGTTGAGCTTGGAAGGGCATGGCTTTTGGGTGATAGGTCTCTCACCAACAAGTATGAAACGAATAGTTTTAACAAAGTTTTTTTCATCTCTTTTTGCAATGATTATTATTAGTGTGGTACTTATTTTAATATCTTCTTTTATGCTTAATGTAATAATCGAAGTGCAGATTATTACCATAATTTTGATCATGGCAGTTTCAATAGCTGTCTGTGGATTGTCAACCGGGCTTGGAGCAATGTTTATAGACCTTCAGCAAAGAAACCCTGCTGCAATAGTTTCAGGCTTTGGAGGCACATTGAATCTTATATTAAGCCTTTGTTTTATGATTGTGAGTATTGTTCCGACAGGCTTAATATTACATTTGGAAACTGCTTCTAAAATTACCCGTGATACAGCAGGGAACCTTTTAGCTGTCACAGGTTTATGGCTTATGATAATAGTTTTGTGTTCAAGTATTCTGCCTTTGATTATGGGGATAAGATCTTTGAATAGAAAAGGAGAATTTTAACCAGTTAAACATCTGAGCGCAATGTAATTTGTATACATTGCGCTCATGATCAATAATAATTTTTTTATACTTTAAATTTGCCCATCATATCAGAAAGGTTCTGTGAAAGTTCTGAAAGCTTTTCAGCATCAATTTTAATCTTTGCACTTGAGTCGGCTATTTCATTTGCAGATTGATCAACTTCAGTGATTTCGTTAGTTACTTCCTGAGATGCAGTTGACCCTTCAGAAACATTGTTATTTACTTCTTCTATGCCTGCTGAGACCTGGGCAACATTTTCATTGATTTCTTTTGTAGTAGCTGATTGTTCTTCAACTGCTGTTGCTATAGTTGCAACTATTTCGTTTATTTCAGTTACTACTTTGGAGATACTTGCAATTTCAGTTATTGTATTGTCTGTTGAACTCTGAATTCCTGCAACCCGTTCTTTTATCTCATTTGAAGACGTAGCTGTCTGATTAGCAAGATCTTTTATTTCATTTGCCACAACTGCAAAGCCTTTCCCTGCTTCCCCTGCACGGGCTGCTTCAATAGTCGCATTAAGTGCAAGAAGGTTAACTTGTGCTGATATATCTGTAATCGACTCAACAACCTGTCCAATTTCTTTTGCTGCCTTAGAAAGTTTATCAATTTGTATTGAAGCATTATTAGTTTTAGTCACGGCATCATCAGTAATGCCGCTAGCTTTTTCAGCATTTTGTGCAATTTCATTAATGGTTGAAGACATTTCCTCGGAAGCAGAAGCTATCATATTTACATTTGCAGTAGCTTGCTCCATAGCAGCAGCTACAGAGTTTAAATTTGATGTCATTTCCTCAGAAGCTGAAGCAACTGTGTTAGCTTTGGATGAAGTAGTACTTACAGCATCACTCAGATGTTCAGATATTCCAGCCAAATTTTTTGATGAATCATTTAGTTTTTCAGAATCTTTTTTTACCGTTGAGATCATCTTCTGGGTATTTAAAATAAATTTATTGAACCACTCAGCAAGCTCCTGGATTTCATCTCCGGACTTGTTTTCAATCCTTTTTGTTAGATCGCCTTCGCCTTCTGCAATGTCTTTGAGCATCTCAATGATTTTTTTGATAGGTCCCACAACACCTTTTACAACAACAAAATAAGAAATAATTATTGTTCCTATTATAATTAGCAGAACAATTGTGACTATTTTAATTATTCCTTTAGTGATATTTCTTTTAATATCTTTTTCTTTTTTTGCAACAGCAGCAGAGATACCATCAAGATAGTCACCTGTTCCAATATTCCAGTCCCATCCGTCAAGTTTTTTAGAAAACGAGATTTTCTTTACTGGGTCTTCTGAGCCGGGTTTTGGCCACATGTAAGTTACGAATCCACCTTCTTTATTGTCAGCAGCAGCTTTAATCAGTTCTTTAAACAAATATTTTCCAGAAGGGTCGGTTTCATTAATCATATTCTTTCCCTGCAGTTCTGGTTTTATAGGATGAAGGAGAAGAACTCCTTTTGAATCCTGAATAAAGAAATAGCCTGTATTATCTTTACCATAGCGAAGAGAACCTATAGCGTCGAGGGTCATTTTTTTATCAAGGGATTGTTCAAAATTATTTTGAGCTATAATATATGCAGAAGTAGCCATGGTTTTAAGGAATTCTTTTTTTTCCTGCATAATGTCTGCACGATATTCATCAATTGAACTCTTCCCTTGCTGTTTAAGAGCAGAAACAGTAAAAATGAGAGACGCTCCTCCCACGATAAAAAGGGCAGCGATTAAAAGAAAATTTACTTTAGCACCAATTTTAAGCTTCATGGTTTCCTCCGATAGACTTATGATTAAAGACCAATTAAATAGTTTGACGAATTTTGCTGAATTATAATTAACTATAATATAGTGGATTGCAACTAAAAGCAAACATTTTTTTGTTGGAAATATTATTGACATTTGAATGTAAAATATAGTAATAAATTTGTGGCTTTAGAAATATATTTAGCTTTAGGTGGTTTAAAAAACCTTAAAAGGGAACCCGGTGTGATTCCGGGATGGTCCCGCCGCTGT
>JAGLLQ010000141.1 GCA_023140455.1 Desulfobacteraceae bacterium
TATGGCATTCAGCTTGCCATTCAACCATGTGTTTAACCGTGCGCCGGGTCTGATATTGAGAATGGTATTAATCAGGTTATATGATTTTATGTCCTGTTTTTTTTCTTTTTTTTTCTCTTTTGATTCTTTTATCAGGCGGTAAATTTTTGCTTCTTGTTCAAGTTCCAGCTGTCTATGTTTTCCAATTATTTTGATTGCGTGAAAGTCTAACATTTTTTCCTCCAGAAGATTAATAATGGATCTGAAGGCAAGAATAGCCCTGTGAAATCAATTTGTCAACTATTAAATTAATTAATTATGCAGATAATCGGGTTATTGAATTATGGAACAATTTCTTCTCTTAGACCAGCGATTGCTGAAAAACACCATCTATGTCAAGAATAAGACCAACTCTTCCATCTGAAAGAATAGCACCTCCTGCAAAGCACGATACATTTTCCAGGCTCTCTCCAAGGCTTTTGATAACATACTCGTCTTTACCAATTAACTCATCGATAATCAAACCTCTTTGTCCTTCCTCTGATTCAACCACAACCACAAGACTTTCCCAGGGAGGGAGAGTATCTTTTTCCATTCCAAATAAACGCTTTAATCTGATCAGAGGAGTCAGTCCGGTCTCCTGTTTTATCATTTCGCCTTTACCTTCAACAGTAAAGCAGGCGTCTTTATCAGGCCTGAATATTCGTTTGACTGCTATTGTCGGGATTACATAGTTTTCTTTTCCTACCCTCACCAGCATGCCATCAATAATTGCCATGGTTAAAGGAAGACTGATGGTAAACTTTGTTCCAATGCCTTTTTCTGAACTGATGCCAAGGCTGCCCCTGAATTTTTCAATTCCATTTTTCACAACATCCATGCCAACCCCTCGACCGGAAATATCTGTGATCTTTTTTGCTGTGGAAAACCCGGGTTCAAGAATCAAATTGTAAATCTGTTTGTCGCTAAGTTCGTCATCCTTTGAGATAAGGCCAGTGCTTATACCTTTCTTAATAATTTGTTCTTTATCAAGCCCTTTGCCATCATCTTCAATTTCAATTATTATATTTCCGCCTTTATGATAGGCCCTGAGTGTAATTTTACCCTGGGCAGGCTTACCTGTTTCAAGTCTTGTTTTTGCAGGCTCAATACCATGATCTACAGAATTTCTGATCATATGCATCATTGGTTCATAAAGCGCGTCTACCACGTTTCTGTCAATTTCGGTTTCCTCTCCAATCATGTCAAGGGAGACCTCTTTACCTGATTTATGGGATAAATCCCTTATAAGGCGGATCATTTTCATGAATGTTGATTTTATGGGAATCATTCTCATGGACATTGCAATGTTTTGCATCTTACTGACAATCTGCCCCAGATGACCTACGCTTTGATTAAGGGATGAATCTTTTGATGCTTTCTGTTTTACTATTGACTGAGCAATTACAAGTTCTCCTGCATAATCTACAAGATCATCCAGTTTGGATGTGCTTACTTTAACCTGCCTTTCTACAGACAAGGATTTCTTTTTTTGATCCCTCAGGGCTTCAGCTACATCCTTTGCTTCAGCCTTTTTCTCCCTAATGAGTATTTCTCCCAGCTTTTTTTCCGGATTCTTTTTCTGGGATTGCAGCGATTCTTTCAGAGCATTTCTGTCGATTACTCCTTTTTTGATAAGAATTTCACCGATAGGTTCTTTGTCGCCATTGATAAGACTGTTTTGCAGGCTTTGAAGTTTATTCTTCAACCCTGTGATATCAATATCATCATCCTTTTGTCTGATGCCATTGGCAAGACCCTGTTTTACCCTTGATATTAATAGTTTTAAAGTGTCAACTGATTCAAGGATTACATCAGTAGCAATGTCATTAATAAGAAACTCTCCGCTTCTTGCACTGTCTAAAAGATTTTCTGTTGCATGGGAAAGGAGGTTAATTTTATCAAGGCATAAAAATCCTGAAACTCCTTTTATCGTATGGAACGGCCGGAATATATTATTCAGGATTTCCATATTAGAAGGATTCTGTTCAAGCTCAATAAGACTGACTTCTATACTTTCAAGGCTCTCCTGTGCCTCAGATACAAAATCGATCAGGATTTCTATATCCTGTTCTGAAATAATTTCTAATTCATCTGGTTTGCTGACTTCATCCTGATGGCCGGGAGACTGATAGCAGGGAGAATTTTCATCAGGATCAAGAGAATCGGGTGGGGCTAATTTTTCGATCACGTCAGAAGTATCAAAACCAAATATACTACCCTTTTGTAAATGGCGTAATATAGCTTTGAGAAGCACCACTCCTTCCTCAACAGGTCCCATGTCATGAATATCCTCAATGACCATTGTTTCGATATATAGTTTACAGGCAATGGTTACATCAAGAAAGGATTCCGGAAAGACTGCTTTTGTCTTGCTGATAAGCTCTGCTAATATATTTAGCATCTCACCAAGTTCGGGGATCTCGCCCGGGCAATAGCCTCTAACCAAACATGAGAGTTTATCAAGGTCGGCTTTGGCATATTTGACAACATCTCTTTCCGGTTCAATCTGTTTATCAAAAGCAATTATATCTTCAACAGGTTGTTGCATGGTGATATATGTCATGACATCATCTCATTTATTTTTTTAGTTGAATTTTTTAACGGGCAGCTGACTTTAGCCACCCGCCAACCTATTTTTTTACAAGATTAAAAATCTTCAAAGTCTTCATCGTCATCAAAAGGGATTACCTGATCAGGTTTGACTTCATCTTTTTTTAACTGTAGCTGTTTTCTTCCCTTCGCCGGATTTGCAAGATATTTTGAAGAAGTTTGTGTTATATTTCTTTCAATGTGTGTTTCAGATATTCTCTCATTATTGCCAGTTATCACTATAACAAGATCACCAACATATGCTTTAAGCTGCTCTGCCTGGGCATTCATTTCTTCTGAAGCAGAAGCAGATTCTTCTGCATTGGCAGCATTTTGCTGGACAACCTTATCCATTTCTGAAATTGCAATATTGACCTGATCAATACCGCTGGACTGCTCATTGGAAGCTTCTGAAATTTCTTCAATAAGTATGCCTACCTTGCCTGCACTTTCTGCTACTTTACCAAAAGCTTTATTGGTAGAGGCTACTAACTTGGAGCCATCATCAACTTTTTTAACTGTGCCCTCAATAAGTTCGGCTGTATTTTTCGCAGCATCTGCAGACCGCATTGCTAGATTCCTGACTTCCTCTGCAACTACTGCAAATCCCGCACCTGCTTCTCCTGCCCGGGCTGCTTCAACAGCAGCATTCAGAGCCAGAAGATTTGTCTGGAATGCTATTTCGTCAATGGTTTTAATAATTTTTGATGTTTCTTCGCTGGCTTTGGAAATTTCTTCCATAGAGCCTGTCAATAATCCCATAGACTCATTGGCCTCTTGTACCACCCCGTTTGCTTCCTTCATCAGGCTGTCTGCATGGCTGGCATTCTCAGCATTCTTTTTTGTCATTGAAGACATTTCTTCCATTGACGAAGAGGTTTCCTCAATAGAAGCTGCCTGTTCAGAAGCACCTTCAGCCATGGACTGGCTTGATGATGATACCTCGTTTGATGCAGCTGCAACCTGGCTTGCTCCTTCGTCAAGGCCTTCGATAATACGGTTGATGGGCAATGTAATCCCCCGGGCAAACCAGAGCACACCAAGGATTGTGATAAGTAAGAATATTCCCCCGGAACCAAGAACAACATTTCGAATAGTATATACCGGTGCCATAAATTCTGCTTTATTCTGGGTCACACCAATACTCCAGCCTGTAACTTTAACAGGTGCAAATCCGGCAATTTTGTCAATTCCTTGAAAACGGTAATTATCCACACCGGATTTATTAGCCATCATCTGGCCTGTGATGGATTCCATACCTTGGAGTTGAGTAAGATTCAGCTTGAGTATATGTTCCTTTTTAGGATGTGCAATCGTAAGGCCGGTTTTGTCTATCATAAACGGATAACCTGTCTTGCCTATCTTTACTTTTGTAATTTTATCGGACATTGTATCAAACTTGACAACTATTCCGAAAACACCGGTGAAATTTCCTGAATCAGTTTTTAGGGGCACAGCTATCACAAAGACAGGTTTGCCACTGGCTCTGGACAGGATAGGTTTGCCGATGCTGACTTTTCCGTTTTTAGCTGCTATGAAATAATCTCTGTCTGCCACAGATAATTTTTTTTCCCGAAGAGTTCCACCTGCACTGTCTGCAATGGTAACTCCATGAGTATCAGTGACAAATATAAGATCATAACCGCCGCCAATTTCTTTAAATACTTTTCCAAAGAAATCGTCCAGTGCCGTTAATTCGTCCATGGCAAAATCCTGTCCGCCTTCCAATACGCCGGCGGCTGCATCTGCCACCATAGGATTCATAGCCATTTCAGTGGCAAGCTTTATTTCCTGTCCTATGGCAACATCCATCATAGTGGACAGATCACCGGCGACTTGTGCAGCTTGCCCTTCTGCAGCTGTAACCAGTGCGGTTGATGATTTGTTAATTGCAAAGAGTCCTACAACTGCTAAAGGGATAATAACAGCCATAATTCCACCAAGAATAAGTTTAAATTTAAGTGATCGTTTTTTCATTTTTATAATCCTCCATTTAATTTTTATTTACTGTCTGATCCAATGATGATACCTCGTCGCTGCTTAGTACAAGGTCAATATCCAGAAGGATTTTTACGCCGCCTTCCATTTTCGCCATACCTAATATATAAGTCGCATCCAGGCTGGCACCAAAATCAGGTGTGTCCTCAATATCATCTGCTCTTATATTTAAGACTTCTGACACCTCATCCACAACACAACCTACAAGGATGTTGCCGGATGCCCCCTGAATCTCAACAACAATAATGCAGGTCCTGTCTGTATAATCCATCGCGCTTATTTCGAATTTAAGCCTGAGATCCATTACCGGAATAACTTTTCCTCTGAGATTGATGACTCCTTTTACATATTCAGGTGTCTGAGGGACTGAGGTTATGGGCATCATCCCAATGATTTCCTTAATTTTTAAAATACTTATGCCGTATTCTTCATTGTCCAGTACAAAGGTAAGGTATTTCCCTTCCCGCTCCGGCAAAGCCTTTATCGCCTGATCAATTGTTTCTGATGGTTTAGACATTTTTAATATTCTCCTTTATTTTTTTTTGTATTTGTCTTAATACAGAAGCAACATCCTGCAAATCACTGTCAACATAGCTGACAAAGCTTGTTTTCAACTTAAAACCCAATGCAAGCGTTTCTTTGCTTCTGTCAGGCAAAATTAGAATCACCCGACTATTGTCAAAAAGCATGTTCATTAAATTGAATTGAATCAGTTCCTCTTTAGAATCAATTATAAGGATTACGACAGATACATTGTTCAATGGCTGCCGAAGTATTTGAGAAAGAAGTTCAATAGAATTACAGGTTTGGATTTTAGTTCTGGAGACTTGTGTATGGATAATATTTTCGAGTTGTTCCCCGATATTATTTATTCCATTTGCGTACAAGATTATTTTCATTTCTTGTTCCCCTGCGATTTGTATTAATAAAATTTTTTTGCTTTGATATTAGGCAGAGCAGAAAGTGTGCCATAAGGTTATGTTTTAGATTTTATTTAATGATAACAATGGGTTGCAGTATTATAGGATAGGCGTCGATTTTGGAATTTGAAAGCATATTCCTAAAAACAGGAATGAATTTATTCCTGTTTTTAGGAATCAGGGATAAAAAATGAAAGATTATAGAATTGACTGTGTAATTTTTGTCATGAAGAACTGAATTTGGACAGATTATGCTTTTTGAGCAAACCATATAAACGGGATTGAGAGATACCGGAAATCCGGCCTGCTTCATTTCTGTCTCCTTTAACAGTGCTCAGCAGTGTCTTTAAGTAATTTTTTTCAACCATAGTTCGATAATCATTCAAGCTGGGAAGCTCGCCCTCTGGAGACAGGCTCTCAACAGATTCCTGATCTATTTCGATTTTTGTGGTCAAATTAAACTCCAGCCCTGCTGTCCGGTATTCTACAGGAAGGTGTTTGGGAAATAAAGTGGGGTCCTGACCTGCGGCAGCCAGTACATATTCTAAAACATTTATAAGTTCCCGTACATTCCCGGGCCAGTCATGGGCTGCAAGAGCTTGAAAAAACTCCTGGGAGATCGCCTTTGTTTCAAAGCCATATCGTTGCCCAAGCGCATGAATTTTTTTTATGGTTATTTCTTCAATATCCTGTTCTCTTTCCCGTAAAGGAGGGAGTTTAATTCCTATAGCTCGGATTCTGTATAAAAGATCTTCGCGAAATAATTTTTCTTTTACCATTTTATCAAGATCAAGGTTTGTGGCTGCAACCAGTCTGAAATCAACAGGTTTTTCCGATTTTCCACCTACAGGGCGAACACACCGTTCCTGGAGGGTTCTCAAAAAAGTTTTTTGAACAATCAACGGAAGATCTCCTACTTCATCCAGCATAAGAGTCCCGCCTTCAGCTTGTGCAATCAAACCTTCCTGTTTTGTTTGTGCCCCTGTAAATGCTCCTTTTTCGTGTCCGAACAGGGTACTCTCCACTAATGTTTCGGGCAATGCACCACAATCCACAGCAATAAATGGTTTTGATGCTCTATTACTATTTTCATGTATGGCTCTCGCAAACAATTCCTTACCGGTCCCTGTTTCGCCGGTAATGAGAATGCTGGCATCCGTAATTGAGGCGTTTGCAACTTCTTCCAGACATTTATGGACTGCATCGGACTCCCCGATAATATTTGATCGAATCAGGTGTACTGGTTGCTTGGTGGTCTGTTTTTCCTTGCGGTATTGGAGAGCACGGGTTATGGGAAGAGAAACCTCATCAAGAAGAAAAGGCTTTTGTACATAATCCCATGCACCATATTTAAAAGCCATTTTTGCTCCTCTGACATCTCCTGTGCCGGTAATAATAATGACCTCAGGCTCAGAAGGGGATTTGATCAGGTCCGGCAATATCTGCAATCCGTTCCCGTCAGGGAGTTCCAGGTCAAGAAGAACAAGGTCAAAATATTCTTTTTTGCTAAGTTGAAGTCCATCATTCATGGTATTGGCAGCATATGGTTCATGTTCCATCTGCTCTAACAATTTGCTGAAAAACAGGCAGATTTTGGGATCATCGTCAATTATCAATACTTTGATCATAGCTTTACCTCTATTAAGTTTCGTTGCTTAAGGCATTGCTGACTGCCCGGGCAAGCTCGCTTGCAATCATTGGTTTCATGATCATATCAAGGATACCGTAATCTTCAATCATTTTAGCTGTTAACCCTTCACTGAAACCCGTACAGAGTATGATCGGGATATCGGGTCTTATCGCTATCATCTGGTTTGATAATTCAAGGCCGGTCATTTGAGGCATTGCCATGTCTGTTAACACAAGATCAAAATCATTTGGATTTTGTTTAAATTTTTCAAGTGCTTCCACGCTGTCTGTCATGCCGACAACTGTATATCCGAGCTTTATCAGCACTTGCTGTGTCCAGTTAATGATCGGTTTTTCATCATCTATTAAAAGGATTTTACCCTTACCGGGTATGAGAAGAGGATCAAAAGAAGTTCCATCTGATACAGGTTTTTTCTGCTGTTCCGGAAGCAGCACCTGAAAGGTTGTCCCCATGTCGGGTTCACTGTAAACTGAAATAACACCTTTCATATCCTTTATGATTCCGAAGGTTGTTGACATACCCATACCTGTTCCTTCGCCACGTTTTTTTGTGGTAAAAAAGGGTTCAAAAATTCTTCCGATAACCTTTTTTGGGATGCCGCATCCAGTGTCTGCAATTGTTAATCGAACGTATTGACCCGCCTCCAGTTCTTTTGCCTGGAGGATTTCATCGTCTTGAATTTCAATTGATTTCAAGCTAACATCCAGTATCCCACCTTTTTCTTTCATTGCATGGGCTGCATTGGTAAAAAGATTCATAAGAACCTGGTGAATCTGAGTGGGGTCTGCCCTCACAATACTGTCTGATACAGAAAGATGATGCTTGATCTCAATATTGCTCGGGACAGAAGCCCTTATAAATTGCAGGCATTCTTTGATCAAAGGAGTGATTTCTATCAAATTCTTTTGTACATCTGCTTTGCGGCTGAATGTCAATATATGTTTGACCAGATCCCTTGCCCTTACACCAGCGGCCAGGACCTGATCCAGGTTCTTTATTATGTCCTCATCCTTGTCAGCCTTTAATTTTGCAAGTTCTGTAAATCCAAGCACAGATGATAGGATATTATTAAAATCATGGGCAATTCCACCGGCAAGGGTTCCAATAGCTTCCATCTTTTGGGCCTGTCTAAGTTTCTGCTCCAGGTGCTTACGTTCAGTGATGTTGCGAGTGATTCCCAATACCCTGTCAGGTTTTCCATGTTCATCCCTTAAAAAAGAGGCAGTCACTTCTGTCCAGATTTTTGATCCGTTCTTTCTTATCTGTTCCAGCTCATATGTCCTGTGTCGTTTGGGATCAATACCATCTTCAGTGTCTCTTTCCAACTCTTCAGATATGGCTGCAAATACTGTTTCTAAAGATGATTCATGAATGTAATATTCTAATTTTAAATCTATCATTTCCTCTGGTTCATATCCCAGAAGTCGTTTTACAGAAGGGCTCATATAGATCAAAGAAAGATTAGAAAGTTGTAATACCCAGATGCTGTCAGTTGCATTGTCTGCCAGCAGCCGGTACCGTTCTTCACTCTCACGTAAATTATCCTCAGACTTCTTCCTTTGAATAATACTCCACATCCCATCCATCATTAACTGTAATTGACGGACATCAGAATCATTATAATCCTCAGGTTTATTTCCGACACCTGCAACTGCCACAATATTATCACCTTCAAATACAGGTATATTCATATGACGTAATATTTTGACATGCCCCTTTGGGTATCCTTTTTTTTCTGAGGAATCAAAATTTTCATAATCATTGACAATCACAGCCTTTCTTTGCCTGACAGCCTCACCCCATTGCCCGGTTTCTTTTGTAGAATATACCAATGCCTTCTCAACGATATCGCACTTTTTCATTGCATGCTTTGACCAGGTATGCATTGTCAACTGTGTCTCGTCCTCATTTACAAAGGCAAGATATCCGATATCACTCTGGGTCAGGTTGATGGCTTCCTCTAACGCGAATTCAGTCAGGTCGTTTAGCGATGCATCTGACATCTGGCTTAATTCCAGTAATTTTTTCAGGCGTAACTCCTCAAGATATTTCGCTTTTTCAGCCCGGTTCTTTTTCTTTTCAATCTTGATTGTCTGCCAGGTAATATAAAATGATAGAATAATAACTATGAGCAGTACGCCCATAAACACTTTAATAAACCCCTGGGTGATCAATCTAATTTCTTGATGTATATCTTCCACATATATGCCGGTTCCAATTACCCAGGCCCAGGGAGAAAAGCCTTTTACATAAGAGATTTTAGGAACAATTTGTTTCGGATCATCCTTCCATTGCCAGTTGTATTCTATATAACCGCTATCCTGCTCTTTGACCTTCTCTACCATGGCGACCCAGAGTTGTTTCCCTTTGGAGTCCTTTACATCGGTCTGATCCATCCCTTCCAGGTCGGGGCGGTATGGATGCATGATCACTCTGTGTTGCATATTAATTATCCAGAAGTAATCCTTGCCTTCAGGACCATATCGCAGGGTTCTTATCTGATTGATAGCTTCCTGTTGAGCATCTTCAAACACCAGTTCTCCATTTCTCACTCTCTGATCATATTTTGACAAAAGGCTCCAGGTGCTGTCTGTAAGTTCATGAATTGTTTCTTTTTTCTGCTTCATCATCTGTTTTTCCAGCATCGGTATAAAAACCAGAAAAACACTCAGGATAAATAAAATATATGTTGCATAGAGCGGTATAATGATTCTCAGGGATGTTACAAACGTATTCTTATTAGATAGGAGTTCAGATGCCTTGTTTTTTTTCATAAAAACTTTCTCCAAAACAGCCCGCGTGAGAACAGATGGTTAGCAGCCAGTATTACATATCAAGAATTCATGTCGTAAAGGTTCTATTATCAATAGATAATATTACAAAGCAGTCACAATGTCTATTGAATTATTTTTACACGCCCTACTTGACCATCCTCCAGGCGAACTTTGATTCCATGATGATGGCTGGCTGAATTGGTCAGTATGTCCTTGACAACACCTTTAGTAAGTTTGTCGGTTCTCTGGTCTTTTTTTAGTACAATGGAAACTTTTATGCCGGTTTTGATATCAGCTCTTTTTGTTCCGTCAGTCATTT
>JAGLLQ010000142.1 GCA_023140455.1 Desulfobacteraceae bacterium
GAAGAAGCTTTAAAAATGCATTATGGTACTTCTGAAGCAAGAAGTATCAGGGGAACAACAACAAAAGATGAAGATAAACTGCTTGAAAAAGAAGGCATCCCAACAATTAAATTACCCCTCCATAAAAATTCAAAAGAAGATATGAACTAAATCTTTTTTGATGTTTCAATCAGGGTATAGAGTGCAGGAACCACAATCAATGTTAGAATTGTTGAAACCATAAGTCCGAAGATTACAACAATTGCCATGGATTTCCACCAGAGAGTTGATTCGCTTGTTAAAGATAACGCCATAACATGAAAATCATAACTTATGCCAGTAACCATTGGTAAAAGCCCTAAAATGGTGGTTATTGCAGTAAGGATGACAGGCCTTAATCGTGTTGCTCCTCCTGAGATAACAGCTTGTGTAAGATCCATACCGCGGGCTCTGAGCTTGTTGATATAATCAATCAATACAATAGCATTATTAACAACAACACCTGCAAGAGATATAACCCCAACCCCGGTCATGATTATTCCAAAAGGAAGTTTGAGGAAAAAAAGTCCTAAAAATGCTCCACCAAGGGAGAGAACAACAGATGTCAGGATAATTAACGGTTGGGTAACAGAGTTAAAAAGCGTTACCAGTATGAGGAAAATAAACAATAAGGCTATGACAAATGCTTTGCTTAAGAATTTTTGAGCTTCTTGTTGCTCTTCTCCTTCTCCGGTGATTTTAATATGATAGCCCGGAGGTAATTCAAGTTTTGCCAATAAAGGCTCTGCTTTTTTTCTTACTCCTGATCCGGTGACCTTTGTTTTATCAATACTGGCACTTACCGTTACTACCCGGCTGTGATTTATTCTTACAATATCGCCAACACTACCGCTATATTCAATATCTGCAAGAGTGGTTAATGGAATTATTTCTCCGGTTGGAGTTGGTATCATCATTTTTTGGAGAATATCCACAACATTTCTATCTTCTTGGGAGAGTTTTACAACAATATCATATTCTTCATCTCCTTCATAATAAGTTGAAACGTCAAGCCCGTTATAAGCAGTCTTAATGGCAAAACCTATGGCGCTTGTTGTGAGCTTGAATAATGATGCTCTTTGCCTGTCTATATTTACTTTTATACTTGGAAGACCTTTTACATAATCATCTTTAATATCCTTAACATTGGGAATTTTTGAAAGCTCTGCTTTTATTTTATCTGCAATTTTGCCCAGAATCTCAAAGCTGTCACCTGATATTTCAATATTAATTGGAGGACCTGTTGGTGGCCCCTGGTCCTGTTCTTTCACAGTAATTGTTGCCCCGGAGATATTTTTTATCCGTGCTCTTAATGTATTTAAGTCATCATTTGTTGATGTTTTTCTGTCTTCATAATCGATAAATTGTATTCCTATATGATTCGGCAGATTTGAGCCAAATGAAAAACCTCCTCCTGAACCCTGAACAGCTTTAATGTATAGATGCTCTATATTGTTTATATCAGTTGGTGCCAAAAATGTTTCATTGTCAGCAGTTTTGTGTTCTTGAAGGGCCATTGCCTTCTTATAAAGTTCAGGTGTGAGGTCAGGATCATTATCAGTAATTCCTGACACAGCAATCTCTGTTTTACGGACAATTGAGTCAATATACTCAAGATCAACTCCTTCAGGAGGATCAATGTTTACATATACTGAAGTAGGATCTACTTTAGGGAAAAATTCCACAGGCTTTTCAATGCCAATACGTAAAAGCCACATCTGAACAAGTATGATCAGAATCAAAACAGCTGACAACAGTGTAACAATTTTATTATTCAGAACTGTTTTCATTATTTTTTCATACCAATTAAGGATGAACCCTTCTATTTTTATTGGTTCTTCGCCCCGGGCTGCAATTTTTTCAGCAAGATTTTTATCAACATTTATTTCAGGGTTGTTTTTATCTATAGTTTTTGCTTTCATAAAAATGGCGCAAAGTGCCGGGCTTATAACTAAAGCTACAAATAGGCTTGATGAAAGAGTAATGACAAGCGTAATAGGGAGATATTTCATAAATTCTCCCATGATGCCGGGCCAGAAAATTAGAGGAATAAATGCTGCAATTGTTGTAAGGGTCGACCCAATTACCGGCCATGCAACTTCACCTGTAGCTTTCATTGCAGCTTCAGTTTTTGGAATCCCTTGTTGAATATATCGGTATATATTTTCAATAATAACAATTGCATTATCAACAAGCATACCCAGCGCCAAAGTAAGTGAAAAGAGTACAACCATATTAAGAGTAATACCAAGAGCATACAGGCCTGCAAAGGAGAGGAGCATTGAGAAAGGGATTGCAAGTCCGACCAGGAAAGCGTTTCGTATGCCTAAAGAGAATAATAGTACAAGAACAACCAGAATAAGGCCTGTAATTATATTGTTTTCGAGATCCGCTACCATCAGCCTTATCTCTTTGGTCTGATCCATAAGTTTTGCAGTTTTAGTGTTTTTAGGAAAGGTTTTTTTTGCTTCTTGAACTACTTTATCAACCTTTTCAGCAACTGCAATGATATTTTCGCCAACTCGTTTTTTAACTGAAATATTTACAGCATCAACACCAGCAAGTCTGGATTTGCTTGTAATATCCTTATTGCCATCAATGACAGTAGCAACATCTTTTAAATATACCGGATTCCCGTTATGGGTTGCTACAATAAGATGCAGTATCTCTTCAGGAGAGTCAAATTCTCCCGGGACCCGCATCAGATAACGTCCGTGGCCAAGGGTAATAGCACCTCCAGAGGTGTTCTGATTTTCACTTGAAATTGCGTCCTGAAGAGCAAGTATAGGTATTCTGAAATATGCAAGTTTGTCAGTATCAACCTCAACTCTGATTTCTCTTTCAACACCTCCGGTAACTTCTGCTTCAAGCACGCCGGGGACTGCTTCAATATCATCGGCAAGATCGTCAGCAATCTTTTTTAGGATTCTTGCACCGCATTCTCCTGACAAAGTGTATATGACGATCGGCATATCTGAAAAGTTTACTTCAGAGACTGAAGGATCACTGTCAAGGTCACCGGGTAATTCCTGCTTTGCTTCATCTACTTTATCTTTGACCTTAGGCAGTACTTCGTCAATATTTGTGCCTGGTGTAAACTCTATATTGATTTGAGAAAGACCTTCAGAGCTGACTGATGTGATGTTTTTAACACTATCAAGACCTTTTAGTTTTTTTTCAATTTTTATTGTAATGCTGTTTTCAATATCAGTGGCAGAGACACCCCTATATTCAGTATTGACAAAAACATATGGAATGGTGATATCAGGAGAGCTTTCTCTTGGTAAAGTTATATAACAATATGTTCCTGTTAAAAAGATAATAAAAGCAAGCACAAGAACACTTGTCCGGTTTTTAACAGCATTATCTGAAATTATCATTTAGATAGTTCCTCCATGGACTGAACACTCTTTGTAACATTTACCTTTTCTTTATCAGAAATTAAGCGTTGTCCTACAACAACAACTTGATCATGAGGTTTTAACCCATCTTCAATCTGGATCCTCCATTTATCAAGAAATCCTTTTTTAACTTTTCTGAAATTTGCAACATTATTCTCAACAACATATACACCATCTACTCCATCTTTATTAACAAGTGAATACATGGGAACTGCAAGTCCGTTTTCAATATAATGTTTTACTATTTTTACCCTTGCAAACATGCCGGGAAGTATTTTGTTATCAGAATTATCTACACTAATTTCAAGATTATAAAGGCGTGCAAAGTTATCAGTAGTGTTATAAAGATAATACCGTTTCCCCTTAAACTTCCTGTTTTTAAGAGCATCAATCGTAATATCAAATTCAGCAAGTTCTCTAATAACATCAACATCAGATTCAGGGATGCCTACTTCTATTTTTATTTTGTCTATCTGCAGAATATTTGTAACAGGGTCACCAGAACTTAAAAAAGTTCCATTTTCAATGAATACTTTATCTGCAATGCCATCCATGGGTGAAATGATTGTGCAGCGGGTCAGACTTAATTTTGCATTATCCATTGTGGCTTTTGCCTGCTTTACTGTTGCTGTTATATCATCAAGCTGGGATTGTGTAATAAATTTCTTTTTTTTAAGTGCAGTGAGTCGTTTTTGTGAAGATTTGGCTGCTTCAAAAGCTGCTACGGCAGCATTATATGAATTTTCATAATCTCTTTTATCAATTACCGCAAGTATATCTCCAACTTTTACATTGGTGCCCTCTGTTATTTTTTTTTCGACAATTTTACCACGTACCTCTGCAACAATAGTCAGAGATTTCCATGGCTTTGCACTGCCGGGCAGATTAATGGTTTCCTGAACAGGTGAAGGAATAACTTCCATGGTTATAACATTGGTTAATGCCCTTTTGATTTGAGAAGTATTCATTTCTTCCTGTTTTAGTGATTCTGCTTTTGATTTGACTAAGGCACCAAGTAGAATAATTGTTCCGAAAAGAATAAAAATGATCACTAAAGATGTTATTAGTCTCTTTTTTGTTTTTTGTTCCATTGTGTTGAATCCTCTTTAGTCAGTCTTTTTATTAAAGTCTGTTATTATAGCAAAGTAAAAAATTATTAAAGTTAGTAAAATAGATATACTAAACATCAGTTTATATGCATCTTCCTGCATGTTCCCGAGCATATCAAGCATAATGCCGTAAAAGACAGGAAGGCCTGCGCCAAAAACCATTGTAAGAATCGGCGCCATTGCAAAGTATCCTGTGCTATCTTCTTTGTTTGAGAACATTTTTACAGCCGGTGAAAAAATAATGCTTCTTGTTCCTCTGCAAAAACCAAAAAGCAAACTTGCAACAAGAAATCCTGATAAATTGGGTATAAAGATGAGTATTAAAAGTCCTGCAATAGCAAGTATTTTTGTGCTTAGATATTTTTTTTTCAAGTCCATGAACCTCATGAAATCAAAAGGTCCAAATAAAAGATTCGCAACTATTGAACCCGCAGAGTAAACACCTACAAAGAGTCCGGCTGCTGTTGAAGCTTTTATACTGAAAAACTCAGTTGCATAAACAGCATAAAAGGAAATTGTAGTAATAACCACATAGTTATCTAAATCTCCTATAAGGAATTTTAAAAAGGCCTTATTTTTAAGGATTTCCAGAATTGTATTCTTAGTGTGTTTTGAAAAAGATTCACTATTTTTAAGAGCTTTTTTATCATTTGAAATTTCTTTAGTAAAAAGAAAACAAAAGGAACCTATTAAAAATAATAGACCCGCAATTAAAAAGATATATGCAGCACTGGATGTTGAAAATCCATATTTTTCAACTATTTTTAAGATTATGAAACTGCTTAAAAGTTTTGCTAAGCCCTGCGCACCCATCATAATGCCAAACCCTGCAACATTCTTTTTTTCTGAAAAGATTTTTACAAGAAAATTAAGCCAGACAGGTAATGTAAGTCCTATACTCAAGGAGAATATAATATATGATAAAAAAAAGAGTATAAGTATATATGAAGGTGTTGTTACAAAAAAAAGAGATATCCCGAAAAAAATAATTGCAAGAGATGATAAAATATGTAGATTTATTACAATCTTTTTTTTATGCGTGTGATTACGTGTAAGATAGCTGGATAAAAGCGGGAACGTGGATATACCTGTAATAAATATACATGGAACAAGTCCAATGACAAAATCAGATGCACCTAAAGCTTTTAAGAATATTTGAAGAAACGTTGATTCTAAAAGTATTGGAAAACCAAGCCCCCAGATAAATTCTACGAGGGAGACTGATGTTGCATTTCTTAAAAAATACTTATCTTTTATTATATCGTTGTTCATTAATATTATTGTTCTTACTAAGTGTTTCTAAATTATAAATCTACCATAACAACAGCTGTCCTCAGGATATTCAATAGCAGAATATTTTTTCATGAGGACAAAACATGAGGATAAAGTAGTTATTGTTTGAGAAAAGTCTATAGACTATTTAAACATCTCTTTTGCTGTCTCAACAATATTTTCTGAAGTAAAGCC
>JAGLLQ010000143.1 GCA_023140455.1 Desulfobacteraceae bacterium
TGGCATTTTGTGCCATTTCAAAGCAGGAACATGCAACTCCACCTGCATTACATGCTTTTGCAGGAGCATATAAAATATCTGCATTTTCCAAAAATTCCATGCCTTCAAGGGTTGTTGGCAGATTTGCGCCTTCTACAAGGCATTTAACATTATTTTTTACCAGATTTTTTGCATCTTCCAGTTCAAGTTCATTTTGTGTGGCACAAGGCAAGGCAATGTCACATGGGATATCCCATGGTCGTTTTCCAGGGTAAAACTTTACTTTAAAATGATCTGCATAATCTTTTACAACATCATTCCCGCTTAATCTCAATTTCAACATATACTCTACTTTTTCACCAGTGATACCGTCAGGGTCATAAATGAATCCATCAGGCCCTGAAAGAGTAATGACCTTGCCGCCAAGTTCATTCACTTTTTTAACAACACCCCAGCTCACATTCCCAAAACCGGAAACTGTTGCAACTTTACCCTCAATATTTTCATCAATATTTTTTAACATTTCCTCGGCAAAATAAACCACACCATATCCTGTAGCTTCAGGTCTTAAAAAGCTTCCACCCCATGAAATGCCTTTCCCTGTCAATACTCCTTTAAAAGATTTGGTCATTCTGCGATACATTCCAAACAGATAACCAATCTCCCTTCCACCTACTCCAATATCACCAGCCGGGACATCAGTAGATGCTCCAATATGCCTTGACAATTCCAACATAAAACTTTGACAAAAATTCATTATTTCATTATCAGACTTCCCTCGGGGATTAAAATCAGAGCCACCTTTCCCGCCGCCTAAAAGCAAACCAGTTAATGCGTTTTTAAAAATCTGCTCAAATCCAAGGCATTTGATAATACTTAAAGTAACAGATGCATGGAATCTAAGCCCGCCTTTGTATGGACCAAGCACATTATTAAACTCAACACGATATCCCGTGTTTACCTGAACTTGTCCTCTATCATCTCTCCAGGGCACTCTGAAGCTAATTACTCGATCAGGCTCAACCAATTGTTCAAGTATCTTGTTATTTTGGTATTCCATATTGAAATCCAATACCGGAGCAATGGATTTAAAAACTTCTGACACTGATTGAATGTATTCTTTTTCCCATGGGCACTTTTCCTTGAGCATTTCCAAAACATTACTTGTATACGTGTTCATAAATTATCTCCTAATCTATCTATATTCCTCGCAAAACAATACATTACTGCCTGTTTTCTGCAAATTACATATTTCTGCATTTCCACAGTTAATACAAATACCTTTTAACACTGAATGCCTGTTATAATCAACCTTTTTACTGACTTCAGAGCTAATATTTTTCTGTTCTGATGGCTCAGTACATGAAAATTCTTCGCAAAAAATGATTGGCTTAACTTGATTTACACAATAACTACATTGATCTGCATTTAAACAATTTATGCATAGACCCGATATAAGTATTTTTTCTGTCATATTATCTCCTTTATTAGTTTTTAATCATACAATGAGCAATTGATGTGCCAAGGCTGCTGAACAGTGAAAAGCCGCAGTTCTACAATAGGTTAAAATATAAAAAAGTTTATAATCAACAGCCATAAAGGCTGGAAATTTTCCCTATACTGGAAAATTTCCATAAAAAAAATTATTCTGGCAAATAACTTTGATAAGGTTATTTATCTTTACAGGTTTTGCTTCAATATTGCCCTTGACTAACAGTATTGATATTAATATAGATAACCTTAATGAAACTTAAAAATAACAATGCCGGGGGTCATAAATAAAAATAATGGAATTCTTATATGTCTTTTTCCCAATCTCCGGCGTTGAAACATATATATTCATACCTCCTATTGTGGCTTTTGTTGTCTCATTTTTCACATCAATGGGAGGTGTATCCGGTGCTTTTATGCTCCTCCCTTTTCAGATGAGTGTATTAGGTTATACTGCTCCATCAGTCAGCGGGACAAATCAATTATTCAACATTATTGCTATTCCAAGTGGTGTCTGGCGATTTATTAAAGAAAAACGGATGGTCTGGCCTCTTACCTGGGCTGTGATTATAGGTACTTTGCCCGGAGTATTGATAGGGGCATGGGTTAGAATAAAATACCTTCCTGATCCAAAAAATTTTAAATTCTTTGTAGGATTTGTCCTGTTTTACATAGGGTTAAAGTTATTAAAAGATGTCTTTAAAAAAAGCGCTAAAATATCTAACAATAAATCTGAACTAATTGTGACTGATACTTTTTTTTCTTTAAAGCGTGTTGAATTCAATTTTGGGAATGAAAAATTTTCATTTTCAACATTAGCTGTTTTTTTTCTATGTTTTATTGTAGGAATCATTGGCGGCATATATGGAATCGGTGGAGGTTCAATCATTGCACCTTTTTTTATAACATTTTTCCATTTACCTGTTTATGTAATTGCCGGTGCTGCATTAATGGGGACCTTTGTTACATCTGTTGCAGGAGTAGTGTTTTATCAGAGTCTTGCTCTTTTCTACCCTGATGTTTCAGTAGCCCCTGACTGGTACTTAGGAATTCTTTTTGGAATTGGCGGCTTTTTTGGTATCTATTTAGGGGCAAGATGTCAAAAATATTTCCCTGCCCATGCTATTAAAGCAATACTATGTTTTTGTGTTCTTTTTGTAGCAGGTAAATATATTTTTGATTTTTTTATATAATAAAAAACAGGAGAAAAAAATATGAAAATAACAAATCTGGATCAAACAACTAAAACAGCAATGGAAATGGAAGGTGCAAAAAATGTTTTAAAGCAGGTTCCTTTGTCACAAGATGATGGAGCACCTAATTTCGTATTCAGAGTCTTCTCTGTTGAACCGGGCGGTCATTCTCCATATCACCAGCACGAATTTGAACATCTGATCTATATTCTTGCAGGGGAAGGTGCGCTTGTATCAGAAAATAATGAGGAAAATCCAATAAAACAGGGAGATTTTGCTCTGATTCTTCCCAATGAAATGCACCAGCTAAAAAACAAATCAGAGCAGGACATACTTCAATTTATTTGTGCTGTTCCAAAAGAGTTTGAGTAAGAGACTTATAAACCGTTATCAAGTCTGAGCTTGATGCAGTTTGATAGCTGCTTTTAATTCTTCGGGCAAAGATACAGGTTTACGTGATGAATTTGTACAAACAAGAGCAAAGGTTGCAGTATTACAAAGTTGCTGCCTTTGTTCTTTGTAAAGCATCTGGTCAAAAATAAGGCTTTTTGTGCCTATTTTTTTTACTTTAGTAATGATCTCTATTAATTCATCATAATAGACAGGTTGCCTATACTTAATATTAACTTCAACTACAGAAAGATGGCAATTTGCTTCTTTATAAAGTTTTGTATATGAAAAACCAATATCTCTTAAATACGCATCTCTTGCCTGATCATAAATATCAAGATAGTTCCCATTATATATCACACCAGCCATATCAAAATAACTCAAGGGCACTCTGAAGTTAAATATATGTTCAGGATATTCCGAATATTCTGCCGCATCATTCATACATATTACCTCTTTTAGGTTTTATACTTTAATTATTTGCTGACCTGTGAACATTCTAGTTATCATTGGGCAATATGCAATAATTTATTTGCTTTGCACTACATTTTACTGTAAACTGCATTTATTTAATTTATCCGGCATATAGAATTCAGTGAATAAAATTTTTCTCCGATTCATAAAATGAGAAAAGAAAAATGCGAAAAGTAAAAGTTTCTGCGAATCTTGTTTGTGTTGGCGAACCAATATGGAAGGTCGCCTCCAATACATATTCTATTAATTCAAATATTCATATTCAAGGCTGGGAGAGTATAAAAAGGCAAGGATTCCTAATCGGATATCCGCGTAGCAATAGCCATATCGAAAGGCGGTACATTTCGCAAATTGATAAAACGAGCTGAACATTAAAAATTAATGATACTATGCAGTAATAAGGTCGTAAAGGATAATTGAATTGCCCACAATATCGCAACAATATAAAAAAAAGTTATCAATAAAATTTTTCCTGTTAACTGCCTCTTTTAGTGCTGTGTTTATAGTGTTATCAATTGGAGTACAATTGTCGTTTGAATACAAGAAAGAGCTCTCTCTAATCGAACAAAACGTCAAGTTTATAGAAAAGAGTTACGTCCCCTCTATTACTGACAGCCTCTTCAAGATGGATGAACCTCATATGAGAATACTTATGGAAGGGGTATTGCAACTCCGTGGTATTGAATATTGTGAAGTCAGTTATTATTCTGGCAATACGACTGATAACATAATAGCTACAGGAACAAAAAATGGTGAAGGCAACTTTTCCAGAGAATTTGAACTGAATTATCAAAACTCAACAGGCAAGCAGATTTCACTTGGAAAAATGACTGTACTTGCTAACTTTAATACTATCAGCACCTGGTTGTGGCACCGGGCTTCCATGCAAATAGCGCTTAGTGCATTAGCTATATGTTTTACCGCATTTATTATGCTTATTCTATTTCATCAACTGGTGGCACGACATCTGTCAACTATGGCAGAATATGCTCAAGGTTTAAACATTAACAACCTGAAACAGGTGTTACAACTAAAGCGAAAATATAATGGTGATGAACTGGATTTAGTAACCGAGGCTATAAATTCACTATGTTACAGACTACAGCAGGAGATCACTGAACTCAAACAGGCCGACACTGCCTTAAAAGACAGCGAAAAACGTTATCGATTAATAGCTGAAAATGTAGCAGATATAATATGGACAATGGATATAGATTTCAACTTCACCTATATCAGTCCATCAATTTTCCAACAGCGCGGGTATACTGTTGAAGAAGGGATGAAGCAGTCTCTGGCTGATGTACTAACACCTGATTCTCTTAAAAAAACAATGGATTTATTTATAGAAAAACTAACACTTAGCGAATCTGACGCAGGGGAGCTTTTCAGTCCTGTTGAATTTGAAGTACAGCAATCCTGTAAAGACGGCTCTTTAATCTGGACCAGCAATAATGCAAGGATTTTATCTGATTCAAATAAGCAGCCGATAAGTATACTTGGAGTAACTCGTAATATCACTGATCGTGTGCTGGCAGAAAAAAAAGTTAAAGAAAAAGAAAAGAAATACAGAAACCTTTTTGAATCCTCAATGGATGCCATTATGCTATTAGATCTTGAAAAGGGTTATTTGGATTGTAACCCGGCTGCGCTGGAAATGTTTAGCATAGAATCTAAAGAAGAGCTTGTTAAACTGACTCCAGTTGATTTATCTCCCCAATATCAGCCGGATGGTATCTTATCATCAGAGAAAGCCGCTCAAATGATGGCAAAAGCTTTGGAAACCGGGTCAAATTTATTTGAATGGACACATAAATGCCATAATGGTGAAGAATTTTATGCAAGTGTTCTTATTACCAGATTAGAAATAGATGGGGAAACCATACTCCAGGGAGCAATACGTGATATCTCTGATTATAAACGCACCCAGGAAATAATGATTCAGACAGAAAAAATGCTTTCTGTTGGTGGATTAGCCGCAGGTATGGCTCATGAAATCAATAATCCTCT
>JAGLLQ010000144.1 GCA_023140455.1 Desulfobacteraceae bacterium
CGGGGTTGTGATCAACTCGGCTGTTCTGCATAATTGCAGCTTGACAAATAATTATAATATACTTATCATGTAATTATGAATAAATTGATCTTCATTTGGGATGATGATAAAAATATATCAAACAAACGTAAGCATGATATTTCGTTTGAAGAAGCTCAAATTGTATTTTTTGATGAGAATGCTATTGAATTTGATGATCCTGATCATTCTATCAATGAGGAAAGATTCATTCTTTTGGGTTTAAACCAAAGCCTTAAAGTTTTAGTTGTATGTCATTGCTATCGTAAAGATGATACTGAAATTAGAATTATCACAGCAAGGAAAGCAACTAAAAAGGAGCAAATAGTTTATTTCAGGAGGTTGTCATGAGAAAAGAATATGATTTTGATAAAATGGTAGGGAGGAGAAACCCTCATGCGAAAAATTTAAAAAAACAGATAACAATGCGTATGGGTGTTGATATTATAGAATATTTTAAAAATTTAGCTGAGGAAACAGGTGTACCATATCAAAATTTAATTAATTTATATCTACGTGATTGTATTAAATCAAAAAGAAAACTTTCCCTAAATTGGACACCATAAAATGCAGAACAAGTCGATTGAGAAGGATTTCTAAAAGCTCAGCCGAGTTGATCATTCTCCGATTGGCACACGCCCACAGGGCGCACGGACCAATCGTTTGAACACAAACCACACTTCGCATGGCTTACACCCCTTTATCACCCTAAGTCGGGGCTGTGATCAACTCGGCTGTTATACATCTTAAAAGAATGAAAGCACATTAGGGTTATTGAATACATAATAGATAGCATATTCTTTTTAATTATAATCTGCTGGATGATAGTATTCATTCAGAGTCATAGAATGTTCTATCTATTTAGGAATAAGTATCCAGAGATTGCAAAAAAGGAAATTAGTCGCGCCTTTGAGCCGTATGCACATCCTGATAAAATCATATTCTTTTTTAAAAAGAAAAACCAAGAAGTCATTAAAAAAGACAAAAAAGTTTGGGCATTAAAAAAACAAACCCAAGGTTTTCTAATTTTATCATTTGGATTAATATTTTGTATTTTAATAGTATTCTTTTCAGCCATGCTCTTAGGGTAAAAATATTGAAACTGGCTGTATAACAAAATATAAGATATGAAACATATAGATAATAAATCGGGAGGTAGGTAAATGGGCAAACAAAAAACTTTTCTATGTATAAACACATTGATGATTATTGGGATATTATTAATTTTTTCAACTATTGTTCATGGGAAATCTCAGCCTTTTAAAAGTTATGAAGAAGCATCAAAAAAGCTTAATACCCCAAAACTTATTGATGAATACCAAAAAAAATATTTTAAATGGGCAAGTACGCGCCGAGGAGGTGGATGCGGTGATAAATGGAACATAGGTGTAAATTTAGACGGGTGTCCAAAAAGTTTTATATTTGATAATAAGGGAAAGGGTAACTGCGGTGCCCATACAACATTTGCCGTCGATTGTTTAAGAAAGGCAGGCTATGAAGCATATCCACTATATATCTATCAGAGTTGGGGTGGTTGGAGCCCAAAGGTTAAACCACGAGATTACCACATTGTGACTCTTTATAAAGAGAATGGCAAATGGTACATAATGAATAATGGGGCAAACCCAAAGCGTGGCGGACAGCAGAAGATAAAAGGCCCTTTTGATGCCATAAAGGATTTACCCTATAAAGTTATTAAAGTTGATAGAGAATTTAAGTGATTCATATAGGATATGCGCTTGTTCAAACAATCCAAATGAATCGGTTGAGTCAGTTATTTGGGAGTTCTGCTAAATAAAAAACTTCTTGGTGATTTAGCTGGTGCATATTCAAGACGCTTAAATATTCAACATAGAATTGTTTATCAGGTTATAGATGAGGAAAAAATAATAAAAATTATTTCACTAAAAATTTTTGGAGATATAACATGAAAAAAAAACTTATAGTAATCATACTGATACCAGCAATGATATTTATTCTATCTTCATGTGTCAGCAATACGGTGCATTACAAGGATGCTGACGCAGAAATATGGATTGGAGAGATGACTGGTATGATGATTGGGGATATTACAATGCAGTCATGGGAAGTGGAAAATTCAACGGGAGAACATAAAACAAAAAGCAAAATGTCTGTAAAAATAGCTCAAACTACTGATGGGCATGCTGGTACCATGGAAGGGATCATAACTGGATTAATTATTGGGGAAAAATTTGAAGGGAGCTTCACGGGGCAGGTAATGATGGTGGAGGGAGGATCTCCTGTTAGAGGTAAATTTATTGGAGAATTTTCTGACACCAAAGGGTCAGGTTCCTGGGTTATTTCAGCAGATAGAGCCCTTTTAAGGTATACTGGAAAATGGACACTGAAAAAACAATAAACTGCTGTAAAGTTTTAAAAATTGCAGACTCAGTGAAGTATTTACCTCTTTACTGACCATGACCATTACATGTAATTACGTGACGAGCAAAAGAAACCAAAGGGCGGCAATCAAAATCCAATGAAGCAGAAAGAGAGTATAGAAGCATTAATATCATAAGGAATACTTATCATGTCATTCATGCTTGAGAAGAAAAAAGAATTTAAAATTACCATTGAAGTTGTTCCGCCTGAAGGAAAAATTGATACTTTGATGGCAGAATTGAAAAAAATATCTCATTTGCCCTTTGATGGATTTAGTGTGGCATCTAATCCTATTGCAAAGCCAAAGATGTCAGCAATGGTATTTGCTTATTTGTTGCAACAGCAAACAGGTAAACCAGCTATTTTACATTTTACTATCAGAGATCATAATATAATTGGACTGCAGGGAGAAATGTGGGGAGCAAAGGCATTGGGCCTTAAAACAGTTTTAGCAATGACAGGAGATCCTGCAAAAAAAATAGAAGATCAGAAAAGTGTTTCAACTGTGGGTGATGTTAATGTATTTGAGCTGATAAAAATGTCCCGGGATTCAGGTCTGAGTACAGGTGCAGTCCTTGATTATAAACCTGAAATCAATGGTCTGGACAATGAAATTAAAAGGCTTGAGAAAAAAGTGAATTCAGGTGCCGAGTTTATTGTTACACAACCCATATATGATGAAGAAACAGCTCAAAAAATAGTGAAAACAATCAATCATTTTAAAGTTCCGGTGATAATGGGAATACTTCCTTTGCTCTCTTACAGACATGCTGAGTTCCTGCATAATAAAGTTGCAGGGATAGCAGTACCGGCAAAATTAAGAGATGAAATAAAAAAAGCAAAAGAACCGGTTAAACAGGGCATTGCCCAGGCAAAGAAGATATTAGATATTGCAAAAGATCAGTTTTCAGGCGCTTGTATAATGCCTCCTTTTGACAGGTTTGAAATACTTTCCGGAATTCTATAAAAATATATTTTATATTGACAATTATTTGTAATATGTGTAAGAGACTTTATTATGGAATTTGGGAAGGCAGAAAATAACATTTATAAAGTGCAGGCTGAGAACAGTCTAACTGCTTCGTACTATTGGTGGTGGCGCTATTATTGGGTTTTTCGGAACACCTGCAGTCTGTTTTCTGTCTGATATAGAAGTTAGAAATATAATTATAAGGGGCTGCAGGTTAAATCTTCAGCTCTTCTCGTTTTCAGGGTTGAAGAGAGAAATCTTCAGCCCTTTTTTAATTGCTTAAATTAAGTATTAAAGATTACTTAAATTAAAGTAAATGGAGGAAATGTAATGCTGGTAGTGATGAAAAAAGACGCAACTGAGGCTAATGTACAGGCTGTGGTTGATGCTGCTGAAAAACGAGGTTATGTTGCGCGCCCTATTCCCGGAGGAGACAGGGTTTCAATCGGGATTTTATATAATAAAGGTTCAGTGGATTCAGGTCTTTTTTTAGGGTTTGAAGATGTAAAAGAGGTTATTCCTGTTACAAAACCATATAAATTAGTCAGCCGGGAAATAAAAAAAGAAAATACTTTGATAAAAATTGGTAATGCTGTTTTTGGTGACGGGTCTTTGCCTGTTATAGCAGGGCCTTGTGCAATTGAAACTGAAGAACAGGCTCTTACAATTGCCAAAGTTGTTAAAGAGGCCGGAGCAGAACTTTTCAGAGGTGGTGCTTTTAAGCCGAGAACCTCACCCTATTCGTTTCAGGGGCTTGGAGAAGAAGGTCTTAAGATTCTTGCAAAAGTAAGAGAAGAAACAGGGCTACCTGTAGTAACTGAAGTTATGGATTGTGAAAATTTTTCCATAGTTGAAGAATATGCTGATGTTGTACAGATTGGAACCAGGAATATGCAAAACTACAGTCTTTTAAAACGGGCTGGTAAATCCCCCAGACCTGTTGTGCTAAAGAGAGGAATGTCAGCAACGCTTCAGGAATGGTTAATGGCAGCTGAATATATTATGGAAAATGGTAATCATAATGTTATTCTTTGTGAAAGAGGGATTCGAACATTTGTTAAACATTCCAGAAATACTCTTGATCTTTCTGTAATTATGGCAGCAAAAAAAGAGAGTCATCTGCCTATTATAATTGATCCAAGCCATGCCGCAGGAGTTAGAGATCAGGTGATTCCTCTTGCCTGTGCATCTACTACGGTTGGTGCTGACGGTCTTATGATTGAAGTCCATAATAAGCCAAAAGAAGCTTTGAGCGATGGAGCACAGTCTTTATATCCTGTTCAGTTTGAAGAATGTATGCACAAAGTCAGAAGCATTCATACTCTTATATCTAAATAGCTTTAGAATAATCAGGGAATAATAATGGAAACTTTCCATATACAGGCCGCAACAGGGAACTCAAGTATATATATTGATGAGCGGCTTTCAAATGTGGACAAATATCTCCCTGATTGTAAAATAATTATTATTACTGATGAGAATGTAAAAAAGCATTATTTAGATGTTTTACCGGATTTCCCTGTAATTACAATTTCCATGGGAGAATCCATTAAAACACTTGCCACTGTAGAATCAATTTACAGTCAGCTTATCGGTTTAGATTGCGACAGACAGACTTTTATACTTGCCATTGGCGGGGGTATTGTCTGTGATATCGCAGGATTTGTTGCATCAACATTTCAAAGAGGTTTGAGATTTGGATTTATTTCAACATCTCTTTTAAGCCAGGTTGATGCAAGTGTAGGTGGGAAAAACGGTGTCAATTTTGATTCCTATAAAAATATGGTAGGTGTGTTTATGCAGCCTGAGTTTGTTATCTGTGATATCAAATTATTAAACACACTGCCAAAAGAAGAAGTTGCCAATGGATTTGCAGAGATTGTAAAGCATGCATTAATTGAAGACTCTTTAATGTTTGATTTTATTGAGAAGAATAAAATAAAGGCATTGAACCTTGACCCTCAAGTTATTAAGAGGCTCGTGACAGATTCCATAAGAATTAAGTCAAATGTTGTTCAGAAAGATGAAAAAGAATCTGGTGAGAGGCGTAAATTGAATTTTGGACATACTATAGGGCATGCCATAGAAAAAATTGCCCAGCCAGGACATGGTAATGCAGTAAGTCTTGGAATAGTTGCAGCAGCAGAATTCTCATGCCTGAAAGGCTATATCTCAAAACAGGATCAAAAGAGAATAACCCAATTGCTTTATGATCTTAATCTTCCTGTTACACACAATTATGAAATCCGGGATATTGTTGATGCATTAAAGGCTGATAAAAAAAGAGACGGAGATTATATCTATTTTGTTTTTCTTTCAAAAATTGGTCAAAGCATTATTGAGAAAGTAAGTTTTACTGAGATCACTGACTTTCTTTTCTCACAATCCTGAAGCCTATATAATCTGTTTTCATAAATTTAACAGCTCCTTTACGGTAAGCGCATCTGAGATTTTCTATGTTGTCTGCAAAACTCCCGCCGCGAATTGTATGGCTTGACCCACCTTTTTTGTTTACAGGATTTAAATTTGCATGACCTGAATATGCATTTTTATCATACACATCTAAACACCATTCTGCCACATTACCGCCCATATCAAATAATTTAATTTTGTTTGAAGGAAAGCTTCCCACAGGAGCAGTTGAGCCATTGTATTGATCAGTTAAGCAGTTGCCACAGTTTGCCATATTTCCTGTTAAATTTTCATCCCATGGAAAGGCATTCTTTTTGCCAAGGTTTCTGCATGCATATTCCCATTGAGCTTCTGAGGGCAGGCTGAATTCATATCTATGGGTAGTGGTTTTTGTGTTTAATCTGGAAATAAATCTCATGGTGTCCTCCCATGAAACATTTTCAACAGGATGGTTACTATTATAAAACCTTGAAGGATTTGTCCCCATAATTTTCTCATATTCATTTTGAGTGATTTCATATTGCCCTATCCAGAATCCGGTCAGGCAGACTTTATGGGATGGAGCTTCTTTTTTCTTGCAGCCCATTGAAAAGCAGCCGGAAGGAATCCAGATAAATTTCATACCTGTTACAGGCTCTGTCCATACAGGTTTACGTTTTTTTCTAAATGGTTTTCTATTGCCTGGATTATTGTTCGGATTGTCTGGAATTTTCCATAATTCAAGGTTCTCCCATACTTCCTGCGCTTCTGCTGAGCCGTTTTCATAAGCCTTTTGTATCCAGAATTTTGCCGTTGACGGGTCTTTTAATACACCTTCCCCGTAGTAATATGCCTCGCCAAGTTCAAGCTGGGCATCAACATTGCCCCTTGCAGCTTGTTTTTTAAGTGTGAGGACGTCTGGATAGTCTGAGCCTGTGCAAATTGGGACGGCCAAAGGATTTACAAGTAAAATTAGAAAAACGAGAATCAAGATTCTTTTCATTTTAACTTTCCTTTTGTTGTTGAGTCCTATTCAGGATAAATGATTTTACTGAATCTGGCAAACAATAATAATTTAAGCTCACCTCTTGACGCAGGGATGTTATTTTGTTACCTTATTACCAAAATAACATTACCGGAGGAGAGAGTGCATTGGAAAAAACGAATAAGAATTTAAACCTTTTATTGACAGGTCAGTTTGTGTCACAGGTTGGAGATAAGTTTTATATGCTGGC
>JAGLLQ010000145.1 GCA_023140455.1 Desulfobacteraceae bacterium
GATGGGGCTGTTTTTTAGCCCTGAAGGCCGCAACTCCGGCATTCATTGTTTCATCATAGTTTCCTTTGTTAGTTCCCACAACTTTGTACTCTGACTGAGATGCGTTAAATTCATTAATCATGTTTTTAACAACTTCACCCCTGGCACTTCTCATGGCATGCCACCAGTTAATGGTAATTGGTTCGGCAAAAACTGATGCCGGGAAAGCAATGCATACGGCAACGATTAAAAATACAAACAGTTTTATTCTTTTCATTTCATTTCTCTCCTTACCTAAGTTTATTGATAAAGTATATTTGTTGAGCTTGCCAATAAAAACAAAATGTTCCTTTTTTATTGTTTTTATTCAGTATTATTAGGATACAACCCAAGAGTCAAGATTAAATTTCTTTTTTAAAAAAAAAGATTTGCATAATGATGATTTTTGTTGTTTTATGATCACTAATGAAATGAAAAAAAATTTATAAAGTAAGAATCAGGATATTAAATGGCTGAGTTAAAATTCGATAATGTTGTCAAAAAGTATGGTAAAATTGAGGTGATTCACGGTATAAACCTTGATATTAAAGATAAGGAATTCCTTGTTCTTGTTGGACCTTCAGGATGTGGCAAATCAACCCTGCTAAGAATGGTCGCAGGATTAGAGGAGATATCCCAAGGTACGATTTCAATAAATGATAAAATCGTCAATGATATTGCACCAAAAGACCGGGGTCTTGCCATGGTATTCCAGAATTACGCACTTTATCCACATATGAATGTGTTTAATAATATGGCATTTGGACTCACTATTAGCAAAACGCCCAAAGACGAAATTAAGCAGAGAGTAGAAGAAGTTGGGACTATTCTTGGGCTTGAAGACCTGCTGTTGAGAAAACCCCATGAACTTTCCGGAGGGCAGCGTCAGCGGGTGGCAATGGGTCGGGCCATGGTCAGGAAACCATCTATTTTTCTTTTTGATGAACCTCTGTCAAACCTTGATGCCAAACTTCGCATTCAGATGAGAGCAGAAATCAAAATGCTGCACCAGAGGGTTAATTCCAACATTATTTATGTTACCCATGACCAGGTAGAAGCCATGACCCTGGCTGATCGGATTGTTGTTCTGAGGGATGGATATATTGAACAGGTAGGCACCCCGCTTGAACTTTTCTCAAGCCCCGTAAATACATTTGTAGCAGGATTTATAGGTACTCCGCCCATGAATCTTGTTGAATGCAGAATAAGCAAACAAAATGGCAATACCTTTGCTAAGTTTGAATCCGGGCTTGAAATGCCGGTTCCGGATAAGGAAGAAATTAATTTGGTTGATGATCAAAAGGTCGTCCTTGGGCTTCGAGCTGAAGAAATCATACCAGCAAACGCCAACACCTCTCTTCCGAAAAACTGGATTTTTCAGGGGGATGTCATGGTTGTCGAACCTCTGGGAAATGAAACCCATCTTCATATGGATATTATGGGAGTAAAAATGATGTCCAAAAGTGAAGGAAAGCAGCTTTTCAAACCAAACGAAAAAATAAAAATAGGTATGAACCTCAAGGAAATGCACTTGTTTGATGCTGAAACCACCCAGGTGATTTACTGATTATTTTGCAATAATAACTTCCAGGCCAATCTCTTCCAATTCTTTTTTAAACCCAGGCTTGATTCCTGCATCTGTAACCAAGATATCGATCTTATCTATTGGTGCGGTCACAAAATTTGATACTACACCAATCTTACTGCTGTCTGCAACCACAATAACCGGTCCCAGGGTCTGATTAATCATCTTACGCGCCACTGCAGCTTCTTCCTGAATAGGAGTTGTAAGACCGAATTTAATACTGACTCCGTCAACACCGATAATGGTTTTACTGCCGCATACGTTTTTTAGTGTTGCATGGGTAAAATCACCGATCAAAGAATTTGACTGCCTTCGGAAGAGTCCCCCTGTCAGGATCACTTCTATTTCAGGGTTCTCAATTTCTATAAGGGCATTTGCGTTACTGGTAATTATACGCAAATTTTTTCCTGATAAATGTCTTAACACCTGTGTATTGGTGGAACCTGTGTTTATAAGAAGAGTGTCGCCCGGCTCAATAAGCCTGCTCACCGCAATACCTATTTTTTCTTTTTGGCTGCGGTGTTTCTGGTTTTTTTCTACATAAAGAGGTTCGCCTTTTACACGGCGGCGTAAAATAGCTCCACCATGTGTTCGTTCCAGCACTCCTCTTCTTTCCAATACATCAAAATCACGACGAATAGTCAGTTCTGTAACTCCAAACATTTTACTTAACTCGGCAACTTTTAGAATCCCTTTATCCTCAATTAATTTTTGAATCCTTGACTGACGATCAATTGGTATTAATGTCCGGGGCATCTTTTATACCTCTAATTATAATTAAAAAATTAATATTTTATAACAGGATTAGGGAGCCATATCAATTAATCAAAATTAAATTTTAAAAATAATTGTATAAAATTAAAAAAAAAGGTATAAAAACGATAAAAAAAGAACAAAATAATTCGAAATTAAGGAAACATTGTGGAGACAGAAGTATTAATTATAGGAGGCGGTGTTACCGGAACCGGGCTTGCAAGAGATCTTGCTTTCAGGGGGATTTTGTCCATTGTGATTGAAAAAGATATGATCAACTCCGGTGCATCCGGCAGGAATCACGGTCTTCTTCACAGTGGAGCCAGGTACGTATCCTCTGATCTGGTATCAGCCATGGAATGCAAAAAAGAAGGCGATATTTTAAAAAAAATAGCCCCTCACTGTATTGAAGATACAGGAGGGCTTTATGTGGCTACTGTAAACGATAAAGAAGATTACATTGCTCTTTTTCCACAACTTTGCAAAAAAGCTCAAATTCCCTGCCAAAAACTGAGTGTAAAAGAAGCGTTAGAGCTTGAACCAGGTTTATCAAATCAGATTGTGGCAGCTTTCAGGGTGGAGGATGCCTCGGTTGACCCTTTTCATATCAGTCTTGAAAATATGAACCAGGCCATAGAATACGGGGCACAATATTTTAGTCATTGTAAAATTACTGATCTGATTACAGGCTCTAAAGCCATTCAAAAAGTTGTAGTTAAAGATACGGAAAATAATAAAACGTTTGAAGTAGAAGCAAAAATTGTTGTAAATGCTTCAGGAGCATGGGCTGGCGAGATAGCAAAGCTTGCCGGATTAAATGTTGATATGGTTTATTCAAAAGGCAGTCTTTTGATAACCCATAACAGGATCACAAACCATGTGATCAATCGTTTGAGAATTCCTTCTGACGGCGATATTCTGGTCCCGGGAGGTACAGTATCTATATTTGGGACTACTTCTAAAAGGGTAAAGAATCTTGAAAAAATAAAACCATCCATTGAAGAAACTGACTCTTTAATCGCAGAAGCGAAAGTTATGCTGCCCGAACTTGAGAACACAAGGTATATCAGGGCATATGCCGGTGTACGACCTTTAATCAATGAAAAGGGTTCAGGAAAAAACAATTCAGATGATGATAGATCTGTTTCAAGGGGGTTTTCACTGATTGATCATAGGGATCATGAAATTGATAATTTTATTACCATTACAGGTGGTAAAATGACGACGTTCAGATTAATGGCTGAAAAAACAGCAGACCTTGTTGCCAGAAAATTAAAAAACAGAAAAAAATGTCAGACCGCCGTAAAACCGTTACAGTCTAAAGCACCAAGCCAGATGACAGAAGCTGGAATATCTTTCAAACACTGGACAAACAACAATAATAAAGATGATATTACCATGTGTGAATGCGAAATGATTTCAAAAAATCAATTTAAACATTTAATATCTTGGCTTAAAGAAAACAAGAAAACCGCCAATCTCAATGCCCTCCGTGTCCATTCAAGGCTTGGTAAAGGATCTTGCCAGGGGACATTTTGCTGCCAGCGGGTTACCGGATTCATGTATGACCAGAATTATCTTAAAAAAGATGATGGTATTTACAATATAAAAGATCTGCTCCATGAACGATTTAAAGGGCAGAGGCCAGTGCTGTGGGATGGACAGCTTTCTCAATCCGAACTGTGTGAAGCAGTGTATTGTGGATTTTACGGGCTTGAGCTTACAAAATAATAAGGGATGAATTTATAATGGCCCATAAACATATTGAAACAGATTTACTTATTATCGGCTCAGGTATGGCTGGTATGTCAGCCGCCCTTTTTGCTGCAAATCGGAAAATCAACACTGTTCTTCTAGGTGGAGCCGGTGGCCTTGAATATTCAAGCGGTCTTCTGGATTTGTGGGGGACGTCTTTGACTCAAAAAAGGAAAATTACCAAAAAGCCCTGGGATATGCTTAAAAAAATTAAAGAACAGATGCCTTCCCATCCTTATTCAAACCTGAACGAAGACACTTTAAGCAAAGCATTTACAGAGCTTACAGCTTCATTAAAAATCCACGGCCTGACCTATACAGGGTATAATGCCTTAAACTCAATGGTAATGACACCCTTTGGAACATTGAGGCCTACCTATAGATTGCCTGTTACCATGAAGTCTAACGTTGAAGCATTCAAACAAAAAAAACCATGTCTTATCCTTGATTTTAAAGGTCTGCGAGAATTTTCTGCTGTTTTTTTTAAAGAAATAATACAAAAGAACTGGCCTGATATTAGAACCCAATGCATCGAGTTCCCAGGCACACAATTGCGCTCTGAAATGTTCACGCCTTTTTTAGCAAGAGATTTGGAAACAGCACAAGTACAGGAAAAATTTATAGACCTGATAAAACCAATTTTAAAAGGAGAAACATTTCTTGGGCTTCCAGCCATCTTAGGTGTTCACTCTTCAGATAAAATTTTCAGCACTCTGGAAAAAGAATTAAATATTAAGATATTTGAAATCCCCACATCTCCAGTTTCTGTACCGGGAATCAGACTCAAAGAAACAATGATGGAGGCTCTTGAGGGATCAAGTGTAACCGTGATGCAAAACAAACGGATTACAAAAGTATTAAAAGCATCAAACAATGGATTTGAGTGTTTATCAGAATCAAACTTTTTCCCTGCTGTTGTGCATGCAAAGGCTGTACTTCTTGCAACAGGAAGGTTTACTAGCAGGGGACTTTATGCTGATCAAAAAAAGATTCATGAAAGCGTGTTTGATCTGCCCGTCAGCCAGCCGGCAACCAGAAACAAATGGCACAAACCTGATTTTTTCAACCTTAACGGGCATAAAGTCAACCAGTCAGGCATTGAAACCGATAATCTTTTCAGACCTGTTAATGATAAAAAAAGACCAATCTTTAAAAACCTGTTTGCCTCAGGTTCCATACTCGCTCATCAGGATTGGATGAGAAACAAATGCGGTTCCGGACTATCTATTGGAACAAGCTTTCATGCTATAACAAAATTTTTAAGAAAATAAATTATTTTGAAACAAACTTAATAGTAAATGATTTATCTTTTACATTATAAAGTTCAATACCAAAGGAATTAAAAGTCTTTAGTAACAAAGCCTGTGCAAGTTTTTCTGCATTCCCTTTAAAAAGTATACTGACAACTGCCTGATCTGCACCCAGCTCTTTTGTCTGGACACTTTTAACACCCTCCATACCATTTAATGCTTTTCGAAGTAAAATAAAACTTGAAAGATAGTCTTCACCCTCAATTCTTGTTTCAATATTCTGCTCTTTTTTAAGGATGTTCTCTTCCCAATATTTATTTGCACCTGTTATAATTTCTTCTGCAGCAAGTTTGCCAACTTCTACAAGTACCTTTTTATTGCCTTCAACATTGTCAAGGTTATTAGCAGTTGCTTTTAATTCAAAAGTCGTAATTTTCTTTTTGGTATTAACATTAAACATGTCAAGGACAATATCTGCCTCATAGATTTTCTCTTCACCCATTCTGTTTAATGCTTCAAAGGATTTTGCAGTTCCTGTAATAACAAGATCTGCTTTAAGTTTTAATCCAAGTTTTATTGCAGCTGAGGTATCAGAAATAGAATTGAAAACTATTCCGTATTTCTTTAGATCAATTTTTCCTGTATTATTTCCAATGGCTACAAACTCTTCATCATTCATAAACTTAATAATTTCATTTGTAACCAGGGATTCATATGGTAAAGGATTCTTACCCCACCAGTGCTTTGGAAGAACATCCTGTTCGCTTTGTTCGCTTATCAGAAGAAGTACCATTGGCTTTTCTCTATGATTTTTAATTACTCCATATTTTTTCAGGTTTTTTTTAAGGAGTGTCAGATCAATTCGTGCTTTAACTGCTGCAACGTATTTAGTATCTTCTTTTAATTCTGCAATAACACTGTAGTTTAATATATATTTTGATGGATTTGCCAAAACATTCCCATAAAGTATTCCAAGGTTAGATGCAAACAATTCAGACGTAAGTACCTCTGACACAGCTCTTTCCACAGATGATTTAAGAGCAGATGATACAGCTTCTTTTTTAATCTTTGGAGAAAATTCAGAGGCTATAACCTTTGTCCCTGTTGAAACTGTAGTGAATATTTTTTGGCTTTGCCTGGCTTGAACGTTTACAGTGCTTACAAACAACAGGCCTGATATTAAAATAAGAAAAATTAATTGTCTTTTCGTCTGAGTCATCTCTATCTATACCTTTCTTTTAATGGAATAATCTGCAAGCATGGTTAACAATTCTTTTTGCTCTGATGGTTCAAATATTTCAAGACATATTTTTGCATTTTTAACATGCTCTATTGCTTTTATTTCAGTATATTCAATCCCTTTATATTCGTGAATCATTGAAACAAGCTTCTTAAAGTCTGCCTGATCAAATTCGACATCCTTAATCATTTTTTTAATAATGACTTTATCTTCTTTTGAGGCTCTTTTAAGTGTTTTGATTAAAGGAAGGGTCAGTTTGCCCTCTCTTAAGTCTGCTCCAGGATTCTTCCCGAGAGTCTCAGCCTCTGAAGTATAATCAAGAAGATCATCTGCCATCTGGAAAGCCATACCAAGATGATGTCCATAATTGAACAAAGCATCTTCTTTCTCTTTTGGAGCATCTGCAAGCAATGCACCGCACTTGCACGCTCCTTCAATAAGCACCGCTGTTTTACGTCTTATGATTTTTAAATATTCGTCTTCTGAAAGATCCGGGTTGCCTTTCTGACTTAATTGATCTATTTCACCCTGGGACATCTCTTCTGTAATACGGGAAATCACAGAAATAATATCAAGGTTTTCAGTTTTTGTGGCAATGCTTAAAGAACGGGCAAGAAGAAAATCACCAGTTAAAATAACTTTTGGAGCTTCCCATATTTTATGCGCTACTTTTTTGCCGCGTCTCAAATCTGCTTCATCTATGACATCATCATGCAAAAGTGTTGCCGCATGGAGATATTCAAACACAATTGCAAAATCAATTAAGGTGGCTGGCCCGGGTTTCTCTTTATATCCGCACATCTTTGCACTGAAAATCATTAAAAGAGGTCTTAGTCTTTTCCCATTACTAAACAAAAGATGACCTGCTATTTCACGGACAAGTTCAAGATTGGCATTTAGATTTTTTACAAGTGACTCTTCAATTTTTCCAAGATCACCTTGAATTTTTGCCATTACCATACTCTTTAAATCCTGGGTCATGCAATTTCCCCTGCAATATCATATTCATAAGCTTCTGTAATCTTTACATCAACAAAGGTCCCGATTTCAAGATCAAATCCATAAATAAATGTCAGCCCGTCAACTTCGGGAGCCTGAAAACGTGTTCTTCCAAGGTATATTCCATCATCAGATTTTTCTTCTACTAAAACTTTATAAGTTTTATCAATATGTTTCTGGTTGATGTTATATGATATCTGAGCCTGCTTTTCCATTATAATATCATGCCTTTGGACGGCAATATCATGGGGTACATGATTATCAAGGGCATGGGATTTTAAATCATCTGAATCAGAATAAGTAAAGACTCCAAGATGATCAAATTTAACATGTTCTATAAATTCCAATAAATCATTGAAATCTTCTTTGGTTTCACCCGGAAAACCTGTAATAATGGTGGTACGGAGAGCTGCTTTTGGGTCTTGCTCTCTAATATAACTAAAAAGATCATAAAGATCATCTTTTGAATAATCTCTTCCCATTCTTTTTAATATTTTTGAAGATGCATGCTGAACAGGCACATCAAAATATGAACAGATTTCAGGCAGGCTTATTACAGTGCTGATAATACTTTTACTCAAAGTTGAGGGATAAGTATAAAGGAGTCTTATCCATGGAGGTTCTGAAATTGGTAACTCT
>JAGLLQ010000146.1 GCA_023140455.1 Desulfobacteraceae bacterium
ATAAAGAATATAAATATATTGATTCTAATGAAGAGTTTGAAAATTTTTATACAACATTAAAATTAGAAAAAATTATTGCTGTTGATATTGAAGCAGACTCCATGCACCATTTTAAAGAAAAGGTTTGCCTTATTCAGATTGCCGGAACAAAAAGTGCCTGTGTGCTTGATCCTTTAAAGGTAGATGATTTTTCCAAGCTGAAAATTCTTATGGAGGATAAGAGTATAGAAAAAGTTTTTCATGGGTCAGATTTTGATATAAGGAGTCTGGACAGAGAATATAAGATCAGGGTTAATAATCTTTTTGACAGTGAAATAGCCTGTAAATTTCTTGGCACTAAAGCGCGGGGGCTTGCTGCTTTATTAAAGAAATATTTTAAAGTGAATCAGGATAAGAAATTTCAAAAAAAAGACTGGTCCCAAAGACCTTTGCCGGAAGAAATGATCTCATACAGTATTGTTGATGTATTATATCTGATAGAACTTGCTAAAATTTTAAAACAAAAGTTAAAAGATAAAAACCGGCTTGAGTGGGCGCAAGAGGAGTTTCTAAGACAGACCGAAGTAAGGTATGAAGATAACAGCTCTGAGTATTATTTTATGAAATTTAAGGGAGCGGGCAAGATGGATAGAAAAACTCTTGCTGTGCTGGAAAGCCTTCTTGCCATGCGTATGAAAATCGCTGCAAAAAAAGATTTGCCTTTATTTAAGGTTATAGGAGCAGGTGAAATTACACAAATAGCTTTTAAAAAGCCCGTGACTTTAAATCACTTACAATCAATAAGAGCATTGAGTAAAAGACAGATGGGCATGTATGGAGAACTATGCATAAATGCTGTAAATAAAGCCCTGGCACTTGATGAAGACAAGATGCCGTTATATCCCAAAAACAAAGCTTTAAGGCTCAATAATACAGAACATAGAAGAATAAAACTATTAAAGAAGATGCGGGAAAAGAGAAGTGATGATTTGATGCTGGAACAGGGGTTTTTAATAAATAATGCTTTAATTACAAAACTTGCTGTTAAAAATCCTTTGACAAAAGAAGAGCTTGAAAGTATTCAACACATAAAAAAATGGCAGATCAAAGCGCTATCAGATGATATATTTAAGGCCTTGTCAGACTGCTGATAAAAGGAGCCTAAGAAAGGAACCTAAGAAAGGAACAGGAATGAAAATTAATTTTATTAAGATGGAAGGTCTTGGGAATGATTTTATTTTTATAGATGATAGAGAAGAGAGTATTGGTGCGCAGGTTAATTTCTCTGAGCTTTCAAAAAAAATATGTTCCAGACGTTTTGGCATTGGCGCAGATGGTATTATTATTATCAATGATTCCAAGATCAATGATTTTAAATTTACAATATATAATTCAGATGGCAGCCAGCCTCAAATGTGCGGGAATGGCATGAGATGTTTTGCAAAATATTTATATGAAAATAAGATAACCTCAAAAAAGAAAATTGAAGTTGAAACAAAAGCAGGTACCATAATCCCTGAGGTATTTATAGATGATAATGATAAAGTCGAGTCTGTGAGAGTAGATATGGGAGAGCCTGTTTTGATCCCTTCAAAGATTCCATTTATTACTCAGAATCAAAGAGCAATTAAAGAAAGACTTATCTTTAATGATGATGACAGTCAGAAAGATGTGGAAGTTACTGTTGTCTCAATGGGCAATCCCCATGCTGTAGTCTTTGTAGATGATATAAGAAATATCAATGTTAAAAGCCTGGGACAGAAAATTGAGAATCATGAAAGATTCCCTGAAAAAACCAATGTTGAGTTCATTGAACCAGTAAAAGAAGATGAACTTATAATGAAAGTCTGGGAAAGAGGGGCAGGGCAGACCTTAGCATGTGGGACCGGAGCTTGTGGTGCTCTTGTGGCTTCATATTTGAATAAAAAATGTCATAATAAAGTGCTTATTCACTTAGATGGCGGAGACCTTGAAATAGAGTGGGATCTCAACAACAATCATATTTATAAAACAGGGCCTGCATCGTTTGTTTTCTCAGGGAGTGTAACGATTTAACAGAATGACACCTGACTACTACGATAAAAATGCTCAATCATTTTTTGATGATACGGTAGATATCAAACTGGATGATCTCTATAATCCATTTTTAAGCTATCTTTATAAAGGCTCACATATTTTAGATGCCGGCTGCGGATCAGGGCGCGACAGTAAAGCTTTTATTGAAAAAGGTTATCGAGTTACCTCTTTTGATTCATCTGAAAAACTTGTTAAAATAGCAGGTAAGTATATTGGGCAGCAGGTAAAATTATTGTATTTTGATCAACTTGATGAAAAAGATGTATATGATGGTATCTGGTGTTGTGCATCACTTCTTCATATCCCGGCGAATGAATTGCCTGATTCAATGATTTTGTTAGTGAGAGCTCTTAAAAAAAAAGGTGTTATGTATGCTTCTTTTAAATATGGAGAAGGTGAGCGACATCAAGATGGCAGGCATTTTACTGATATGAACGAGCATGGCATTAATAAACTTGTCAGTAAGTTGCAGAATTTTTCAATAATTAAAACATGGATAACCTCTGATAAAAGACCTGATAGGAACGAGAAATGGTTTAACATACTTTTTATTAAAAATACTTCATCCATGCAGCAAGTACGATTATAGCAGAAATACATGCGTATATAATATTATCAGATTCAGTTTTTTGTTTTTTTGCAAAAAATATTGCGTAAATTGTCCCAATAAAAAAACCCCATAAAAAGCCAAATAAATGTGCTGAAATATCAGTGTTTTCACCACCACTTAAGAAGCCCAACAAAGCCATCCCTGCTGCAAATGGGGCAAATATTTGAATATTTGATATTGATGTTTCTCTTTTTTTTGCTATCTGTAAAGCAGTTAATATACCTGCAGCCCCAAGTACACAGGTTGAGGCTCCAATAGAAAGATATACCCCCTTTTTAAAGCATGCACTGGTGATATTACCAAAAAGTCCTGATAATAGAAGCATTAAGCTGCCTCTTCCATATCCTGTTAAGCTGAAAACACCTGTTGCAAAAACAAATAACCCAACAAGGTTGCCGGCAAGGTGTTCAATATCAGCATGGAGCAATAAGGCTGTGACGGCCCTGTAATATTCACCTTGCAGTATATACAGGCCTGAAGAGCCATATTCCCTTACCAATTGTCCATGGATTCCATTGTGCCAGGAGTAAAAATGAATCAGACTGAGTATTGTTAAAAGGATGAACACTGCAGGGGATTTCCATGACAGGGGCGGCTCTGAAACTTTATATTCCTTATTTAGATTTTCAGCAAAATATTTTTTTAGTATTTGTATAGCCAGCTCTTCATCTGTATCTTTAATTATAATATCAAAAGAATTATTGTCTTTAATATAGTCTGCATGGATACCCTGAGATTCAAGTACAAGAAGTACAAGATCTGCCTGTTGTCTTTTAAGTGAATTAAAATAGTTTTCCATAATCTGTTTATATTCTTGGGTCAGTTGTTGAGCTTTACTTTTTTATATGTTTATATAATTAAGCAAGTAATAAATCAAACTCGCAAATAGATTTTTTATGTTTTTTGAGAGGTTCTATGAAGAGTATAAGGTTGTTAGATAAAGAAGGGAAAATACTTTCTATTCCCCCGGCTGTATTTTGCATAGGTCTTAATTACAGAATGCATGCTGAAGAAACAGGATTTGAAATACCCCAATACCCTGTTGTTTTTATGAAGAACCCTGCCGCTGTAATTCCAGACGGTTCTGATATTCTAATTCCTGAATCATGCATTGACCCTCCCCAGGTGGATTATGAAGCTGAACTTGCTGTTATAATCGGGAAACCTGCAAAAAATGTAAAAAAAGAGCAGGCACTGGATTATGTTGCAGGATATACCTGTGCCAATGATATATCAGCAAGAAGCTGGCAGAAACATGCCGGCGGGAAACAGTGGATCAAGGGAAAAAGCTTTGATACCTTTTGTCCGGTCGGACCGTGCTTTGTAACAAAAGATAAGATCAAAGACCCGCATTCATTAGATATTCAATGTAGAGTGAATGGGCAGGTAATGCAAAAAAGTAATACATCAGATATGATATTCAGTATCAATGAAATTATAGAATACTTGACTGAAAGTGCCACTCTATTATCAGGGACTTTAATACTCACAGGAACTCCGAGCGGCGTTGGTTTTACACGAAAGCCCCCAAAGTACTTGATGCCGGGAGATATACTTGAAACCGAGATAGAAGGGATTGGCACCCTTACTAATTCTGTAAAAAAAGCAACAAAAGAGAGGTAATATGAGAAAGAAATTATCTGTTTTGTTCATTGTTTTTTTTCTGTCTTTTCTTGCAGCAACTTCTTATTCTGATTCCATTTCCAATGATATATTAAAAATTGGAGTTATTTTTGCAAAGACAGGCAATGCTGCTGTAGTAACTAAATCCGGATTTGATGCTGCAAGATTTGCAGCAGATGAAATTAATAAAAATGGCGGTATTTTGGGGAAAAAGATAGTGTTGATGGAATATGATAATAAAAGCAATTCTTTAGGCTCAAAATTTGCTGCTATTCAAGCTGTAAACGATGGTGTTACAGGAGTAATCGGCTCAGTATTCAGTGCCCATTCTCTGGCTGCAGCAGAGGTCCTTCAAGACGCAAACATCCCGATGATTTCACCACTTTCTACAAATGTAGCAGTAACACTTGTTGGGGATTACATTTTTCGAGTGTGTTATGTTGATACATTCCAGGGTCGGATTGCATCTGATTTTGCACAAAGGGATCTTAATGCCGGTACCGCAGTTGTTTTGACTAATTCAAGCAGTAAATATAGTCTTGGGCTGGCCGAAATTTTTATTGGAATGTTTAACCGCCATGGTAGTGTCCTATGGGAGGGTTACTATCAGGAAGATATAACAGATTTTACTATTCCTTTAAGAAAAATTCAAAATATAAACCCTGATGTAATCTTTGTACCAGGTCATTTCAGAGAATCTGCTTATATTATTAAACAGGCACGAGCCTTAGGATTAGAAACAGTTTTTATCGGAGGGGATGGCTGGGTTGGAAAAATGTATAAATATAGCGGGAAAGCGATTAATGGAAGTTTTTTTATAACACAATGGCACCAGAGTATTGCATTTAAAGAAAATCAGGAATTTGTGAAGAATTATTTAAAAGTATATGAAAAACTGGATGAGCCGCTGATAGCTTTGACTTATGATGCCGTCCATGTTTTATCAAATGCAGTTAAAAAAGCAGGTTCATTAAACAGAGCAACTATTAGAACTTTTCTTGCTAAAACAAAAGATTTTCCAGGCGTAACTGGAAAAATAACTTTTGATGAGAATGGTGATACAATTGATAAATCAGCTGTGATTATGAAATTTGAGAATGGCTCTGCAATATTTCAAAAAACAATAACTCCATAAATAAAATATTATATAATGCAAGTTCCTTTAAAAATAAAAATAAATATTGGACTATTAATATCGTTTCTTGTTATCACAGTTATATTATTAGCCATTGCATATCCTTTTCAAAAAAAACAGTTTGAATCATCCCAGAAGAGAATGGAGCTTGTTCTTAAAACAATGGTGGCGCGTGACCTGGAACCACTTGCCAATGAGGTGTTTGATAATAGTGTTTATTCCATTAAGATTAGAATAAAAAAAATGCTTGAAGTCGATGGAATGTGCAGAATATCTGTGTTTGATGCAAAAGGGAAACTGCTTGCTTCTGAAGGGATGAGGCCTCACACTCAAAACATGACGCGATATGAAACAGAAACAATTGGTAGTGCTATTCAGATCAAGAGAGTAAAACTCGGTGAAAAAGACATATTACATTATGTACAGAACATTAAAATCATGAATGAGAACCTGGGATATATTAAACTCTGTTTTTCCCTTGAACAATTAAAAGTTGAGCAGAACACTTCATATTTAATTTTTGGCAGCATGCTTTTATCTGTTTTTTTTGTTTTAATGATAGTGTTAAATTTCATTCTTTCAAAATTTATAATTAAGCCGATAATGCATTTGCGGGATGCAATGGAGCAAATACGGTCAAAAGAAATGGGAAGCCAGATTGCAGTTGTTGAAAAAGATGAAATTGGTGATTTAAGTAAAACTTTTAATCAGATGTCAAAAGAGCTTGAACTGTCTTATGGCAGGATTCAATTAAGAAACGTAGAACTTGTTCAAAAAGAAAAAGAAGTAGATAAAGTCAGGTTATATTTAAAAAATATTATTGATTCCATGCCTTCTATTCTGGTGGGTGTTAATACAAGGGGAATTATTACACAGTGGAATAAAAAAGCAGAAGAGATAACAGGGATTTTAGCTGAGAGAGCAAAGGCAAAGTTTTTTAAAGATGTATTACCATGGGTAAAAAATTTACCCATTAACTATATTGAAGAAGCAATAAATAACAGAATAATAAAGCAAAAGACAAAAATACCGGTTCGAATAGACAATGAAAAACATTATATCGATATTGTTGTATATCCATTAAAAGGGGTGGGCAGTGATTTTGAAGAAGCTGTTATGCGTATTGATGATGTAACAGAACATGTGCGTATGGAAGAGATGATAATTCAGTCTGAAAAAATGCTGTCTGTAGGAGGACTTGCTGCAGGCATGGCTCATGAAATTAATAATCCTCTGGCAGGTATTTTACAAAATATTTCAGTGATTAAAAATCGTCTTCAAAAAGACCTCACTCCCAATAAGGAAGCTGTAGAATCTTTAGGAATAGATATGGATATTATAAGAAGTTATGGTGAAATTCGTGACATCCCCAATTTGCTTAATAATGTTGAGAAGGCAGGTAACAGAGCCGCAACTATTGTAAGAGATATGCTTGATTTTTCACGCAAGGGCGAAGGGGCCTTTTCTTCTTATGATACGGCAGAATTGCTTGATGAAACTATTAATCTTGCAAGTACTGATTATGACTTAAAAAAGCAATTTGATTTTAAAAAGATAGTAATAGAAAGATTATACGATACTAATCTGAGGTCGGCTCTATGTGAGAAAAGTAAAATCCAGCAGGTTTTTTTCAATATCCTTCAGAACGGTGCCCATGCAATGATGGAGAATATAGATATAAAACCTAAGTTTATCCTTAGAGTAAAAAACCTAAGTGATTATATCCAGGTGGAAATTGAAGACAATGGACCCGGGATGAACAAAGAACAAAGTAAAAGAATCTTTGAACCTTTCTATACTACTAAGCCTGTGGGATATGGAACAGGATTAGGACTGTCTGTTTCATATTTTATTATTACAGATAATCACAAGGGAAATCTCAGTGTGGAGTCTGAACCTGGCAAGGGAACAAAATTTATTATTCAAATTCCTGCTGCCTGAGCATTATTTATTACTATAGTCTGAATATCGGCGTGTTTCATTTTTTAATGCTCTGTCCTTTATTCTTTAAGACGCAGGTAAAGGCAATTTTGTTTACATGGAAATAAAAAAAGATAGGATTTAATGAAACCTAATCTTTTAAAACAGGTTGATGATTTTTCTCAAAAAAGGAGTTTTCAGTTTAATGGCACTTTCGGGACATATTTCCTGACAACAGAAACATCGAATGCAATCATCGTAATCGTATATTGGTGCGACTGATTTATCATCATTTTTAAAAAATAATGCTTTGGGTTGGGCAGGACACATATTTACACACATTGCACATTGCACGCATTCTTTTAAAATAATATAAGGTTTTTGTACAATCGCTTTATTTAGAAAATTAGCGACAGAGCCTGATTTGTATGGTCTTAAGGGTGTTTTATCAATTTTAAAATCACTTGTTATAAAAGTATTAAAATCATCTCCAACAAGTTCGATCTCATCTTCCAAATATGTACCGCTTCCTGATGCCATGCCATATTTTATTGTAGGAACATATTCAGGATTTAAATCTATCAGCCTGCAAACCGTAGCATCTAAAGCAATGGGATCGTTTGAAAAAAGAAGGATATTCATTTTTTTTGGTACTCCGCCTCTTGGTCCGTTCCCTTCCATGCCATATATTCCGTCCATAATATAGAGTCTTGGGTTGACAAAATTATTTAGATCAACAAGCATCTTTGCAAAATTTTCAGCATTGGGCAGTTTGACATGAAATTCTCCTTTAAGCACTCCCGGAATACATCCAAACTGGTTTTTAACTGCACCGGTAAATTTTTCAAGCCCATGTGTTTTTAATTTAGGAAGGCTTATCACGCCGTCATTATCAAGGATTGCTTTTGCAATAGTGAATTTTTTATTCTGGATACCTTTCTCAAAAAATATATCAATCCCGGTTTTAAAATCTGCCATTTCTATATTAAGTTTATCTGCTTTTTCAGCTAAGCCTGTTTTTTTTGCTGCTTTTAAGGGATTGCCTATGGCAGGAGAGTCACCATAAGAAATATCAGCCCCTGCGCTTATTAATAATTCAGCAATAGTTTCAAATACAACAGGGTTTGTAGTAACACACTTCTCTGGTGCATCACCCACGAGAATATTAGGCTTTAATAAAATATTTT
>JAGLLQ010000147.1 GCA_023140455.1 Desulfobacteraceae bacterium
AAATCTTTTGAAGGTTCTGGAAGCCCGAAATTCACAACAATAAGAACGATTTATTCTGCTGAGTTTTCTATCGATATCAATAACATCAACAGTGATACTATTGTTTTCAAAATATCTGCCAATGGCTTTTTAAAATTTATGGTGCGAAATATTGTTGGAACTATTGTGCTTGCCGGGCTTTTAAAAATAAACCCCAAGGAATTTAAAAACATTCTCAAAACTAAAAATAGAAACCTTGCCGGCCCGACTGCTCCGGCTCATGGACTTTTTTTAATGCATGTCAAATATCCAACAATAATGCTTTAAGCACGAAGATCATTTACACCCTTTACAATTAAATCAAAAAGAGTTCTTAAATCTTTTACTTCAACACATGAGAAAGCAACCCTTAAATTGTTCTCTCCAATTGAAATCAATCCTAATCCATATTTATCCAAAAGATGTATTCTCAATTTCTCAGCATTGTTTTCTTTAAGACGTATGCACATAAAATATCCTGAATTAAATGGATAGGCATCAAATGAATCTTTATATGCAGGGTCTTCTAAAATCTCTTTAATCTCTGAACATCTTTCCATGAGCAAATCAAATTTTTCCTGTTTCTTTTCTAAATAGTCATTGCTTCCCATGGATTTTAAAAGGATTGCCTGGCTTAAATGGGAAATATTTGAAACATTCCCTCTTACACACCCGGCAGTTTTTTTCTCAAGCGCTTCATAAATATCTTCACTATTTTTCTGTGCCAGAAGACCATAGGTGATAAAACCTATACGAAGACCCCATACATAATCTTCTTTGGTTGCTCCATCAAGTTTAACCGCAAGTATTCTTTCATCAGAACCTGAAAGTAATGAAAATAAAGATTCTTTCATTGTCTCTTGCTCATAAAAAAGACCAAAGTATGCATCATCACATACAGCAATAACATTTGTTCCTTTTTGAGCTATATCTTTTAAAATATCTGCTATTTTTTTTCCTTCCTCAATAGACAAAGAATACCCAGTAGGGTTATGTGGAAAATTTAGAATTAAAATTATTTTATCAGAAGATTGAGCTTCCTTTCTAACCATTTTTTCAAACGAATCTAAATTATAGGATGTAAGCTCAGGATCAAAAGTATCATATTGTATCACTTTTACGCCTTTTCTCACACCAAAAGTCATATTGTAATTACCCCACATCATATCAGGCAAAATTACAGTATCCCCTGGATTTGTCCAAAGGTCAGAAAAAATGCTAACAGCATGTGTAATTCCACAAGTGGCAACAGGAAGACTGATATGTTTCCCTTTAAGAGATGAATTCTTGCGAAAAAGCTCCTCTTTCCATTTTGTTCGAAGCTCAGGAAGACCGAATGAAGATGCATATGGAAGATATTTATCAGGATCAATACCAATAATAGACTGTGTAATGGAAGAAAGGCTCATAACAGAATTATTTTCCTTTGCAATTCCAATAGTCGCATTTATTTTATGAGCTTTCTCTTTTGCCTCAGCACTTTGGCTCAAAATTCCTTTTGGGAAAAAAAGTTCTCTACCAATATTTGACAGCATGTCATAAATATAAGGATTTGATTCTTGAATTGTCTGATTTAAATCATCTGCTATTTTGTTCATAAAAATAGGCCTTTTTATAGTAATTTTTAGTATCTGAAATTAAGTAAACTATAAATTAATACAACATTAGAATAAAACTGGTCAAGACTATTTTAAACAAAAAGCCCTGCAATTTAATTTCTTATAAACTGCAGGGCTTAAAAATTGAAAATATTGAAAATATTATCGTCTTTTAGAAGCTTTGATTGGGTTTATCTTTTGTGTTTTCACTTCAACTGTTGTTTTCACATGTGTAGCAAAATTACAATTTCCATTTTTCCATTTTAAAACAGGATCTGGCGCTGCAGCACAATATGACCCTGTCTCATATGTTTTAGACCTATTACATCCATCACAGGAATCAACTATTGGTTCACATTTCCCACCATTATATTTGCAGCCCGCAGCTGCCATAAACACACATTCGTCACCTTCTCTCACTGTTTTGCAAATCATTATAAATCCTCCTTTTGAATTCAGTATATGCAAAAATATAATCCCAGTATTATACCAAATTTTTATGCATAGGTAAAGAAATATTTTCAATAAAATATCCAGTTCAATAAACATCCTATTCAAAGAAATAATCTATTGAAATTTTAGATGGACGGAAGTCCCTCCTGAATTAAAACAATCAGTCGAAGTAGTACAAGCCTTGCATAATTTAATATCACCCGGGCAGATATCATCATCTTTAGGTATAACGCTACACCGTTTTGACTCAATCCATATTTTGAAATGATATCTTTCAGAAAAAACTTTTATTCTTAAAAGATCAAAACCTCTGCCTCCAGCATTAAAATCATAGGGATTTTTTGTTGAATAATGTACAGACTCTGGAGGACTGAAAAAATTTTCAAATATCAGATGTAATTTCTCTTTGGTAAACCCGATTCCAAAATCTGTAATAATTAATTCCGGGGAATCTCCTGTGTTATTTAGAACAATATCAATCTTCCCTGCATCCGGGGTGTATTCAATTGCATTCTGGATTATTCCTTTTGTTATGATGTCAAGGATTTCAATTGGGATATTAACAGGAGTAGTTGTGTTGACCTTTATGTTTAAAAGGCATTTACGATGCTGAAATTTTGGTTGAAGTTGTTCAATCTGCTTTGTCAGGTATTCATTCAAAAGAACAGGTCTTGATTCGATTTTCCTTGGACCGAAAAGGTTTTCAATGGAGTTGTGCACACTATTTATGATATCAATATTATCAGTTTCATTTTCAATCAGGATAGTCAGTTCATCTTTGCATGCATCAAGAAGCTTGTTAAGGATATTGTATGTCTTAAAATCTTTTTTTCTTAGAAGGTCTTCAACTTCATATTGTATATCCAGAATTCTGTTTAGATTTCTTTGTCCTCTTGTGAAAATCTTTTCAATCAATTGGTTTTCAATACCTAACGCTTTAAATTTTTTTAACAAAAGTGTCATAGATGCGCTCAAAACTGAAATCGGGGTCTTCAGTTCATGGGCAAGATGATTGATAACATTGTCTTTTGCATTGTTCAACGTTTTTAGTTCTTTATAGGATTTTCTCAATTGCTCATGTATTCTGGTATTTTCAATGGGCAGCGCAATTGTATTGGTAACCATACTCAGAAGTTCGATATCTGTATTATCAAATTCTCCATAGTTTTTATTAACAACAGCAACCACACCAATGGTCTGATCTTTAAGCCTGATGGGAACAGACAAAAAATTCTTTGTAACAAGATCAGTCTCATCATCGACTCTTCTGAGAAAAAAAGAACATTTAGTGACATCCGGAATAATCATGGGTTCTCCGGTTTTATAAACACGTCCGGACACTCCCTGATCAGCGGGAAATCTGATTTTTTTAAACTTTTTTTCTGATTCAAGATCCTTATACCTGGCAGATAAAAAATATAATTGATCCTTTGATTTATCTGCCAGCAGGATAAAAGCTCCCTCTACTGAGATCAATTCTTTTATTTCTTTGTTAATAAGGGCTAT
>JAGLLQ010000148.1 GCA_023140455.1 Desulfobacteraceae bacterium
TTAAGCCTTGCTTTTGGATATGATGTTTTTGAAAAATTACTTAAAGGTGCCAATGAAATGGATGAGCATGCTAAAAAAGCTGAAAACCATGAAAATATTCCTTTAATTTCATCATTGATAAATATCTGGAATTTAAATGGGCTTAATTATAAAGCTATAGGAATTATACCGTATAGTAATGCTCTTTCTAAACTTGCCCCACATATTCAACAACTTTATATGGAAAGTTTAGGAAAATCTGTAACACAGGACAATAATTTTGTTAACTATGCCACAGGCGGTATTGTCTTTGGAGAACCTGGTACCAATGCACAACACTCTTTTTTTCAATTAGCACACCAGGGAATGGTATTTCCAATTGAATTTATAGGTATATTAAGGCCAGGATATAAAGATCAACAATCACAATTTAATGGTGTCTATAATCATCAAGAGCTTTGGGCAAATATGATCTCCCAGGCCCATGCCCTTGCAACTGGAAAAGAAAATTCTGATAATTCAAAGTTTTTTTCAGGGAATCGTCCATCTTCTACTATTGTAATTGAAGATTTAAAAGCTGACAATATCGGGAAACTATTATCATACTATGAAGCTAAAACTGTTTTTGAAGGATTAATACTAAATATTAATCCTTTTGATCAGTTCGGCGTTGAACTTGGCAAACAGAATGCTAAAAAATTAAGAAAACAAATTTTTGAAAAAAACAAAAACACCAACTATAAAATCAAAGGAATAGATGATACATCAAAGTTCTATCTGGAGTCACTTTTCTCAGGGGAACTTATATAACACACCACCCCATGTAATACCTGCACCTAAACAGGTAAACATCTCTGCTTTTACAATAGAGTTCTGATCCATGGCTTCCGCTAATGCTATTGGAGTTGCCTTCTGATCTACATCCGAAGGCATTCTTTAATAAACATTTTTAATAATTGATTTCTTATCCCTTGTACTGTATTATTTTTTCTTAAAATTTTCTATAAATTGTATAATTTGTGAATAAAGGGTATATAAATTATTTTAGTAAATCAAGTAAAGGAGAAATATTGTTCATACAGATTATTATTTTAATTCTTGGTCTTATATTACTTTATATAGGGTCTGAATTTCTTGTAAACGGTTCATCCTCCACAGCCTTAATGTTTTCTGTTAAACCCGTTATTGTAGGACTTACCATTGTTTCTTTCGCAACTTCCGCACCTGAACTTCTTGTAAGTTTCATTGCTGCGTTTAAAGGTTCCAGTGATATTGCAGTAGGGAATATTCTTGGTAGTAATGTAATTAATATTGCACTGGTACTAGGAATCAGTGCGATTATCCATAAAATTAGTATTAATAAACAAATTATAAAATTCGAACTTCCATGCATGATTTTTATATCTATTGTTTTCTGGATACTATGTCTTGATTGTAATCTTGGACATATTGATGGAACTATTCTGCTTTTATTTCTTTTTATTTTTCTTATCATCAGCATAAAAAATGCAAAAACTAAAGATAAAAATAATAAATTGCCAGACAGGTCTTCTAAAAAACTTTTTATTAATACTGTTCTTGTAATTATTGGAATCTTTGCTCTGGCTTTTGGTGCAAACATGGTTGTTCAGAATGCTATATATATTGCTAAAGCTATAGGGCTTTCAGAAATTTTTATCGGCATCTCCATTGTCGCACTTGGCACATCGCTGCCTGAACTGGCGACTTCAGCAGTAGCAGCAGCAAAAGGACACAGCGATATCTCAGTAGGCAATGTTGTTGGAAGTAATATCTTCAACATATGCCTTGTCATGGGCATTGTCGGGATTTGTAATCCAACAAATGTAAATAAAAGTCTTCTGTATTTTGAAATTCCATTTATGGTCTTTTTATCCATTATTTTTTATATAATCTCAATAAAATATAAAAAATTAAATACCCTATCTGGCTTAGCTTTCATCATTTTTTTCTTAATTTATAACATTATTTCCTACAACAAATAGTAAATAAATATGGTATTTTTGTATTTTTTTCTTGTAATAAATACCCAATCTATAATATGAATAATTACTACTTTAATTTAAGATATTATAAAGGAGCAATATGATTGGGACCCATCGGATTTTAATAGTAGACGACAGCAGAGATTTACTTGATACTTTTAACGATTTTTTCAACTCCATGGGATATCAAGTTAGTGTGGCGCCTGATGGTTTTGAAGCATTAAAGCTTCTGAGGAATAACTCTCTTAATCATTTTAACTTATTGATAACAGATCTTGTTATGCCGCAAATCAGTGGAGTTGGTCTTATTACTATTATTAAAAAAGAATTCCCTGATCTAAAAATAATTGCGATGACCGGATATGGCAACGAACCCGGAATCCTTGCAACTGAGGCACAGGCTGATCTTGTTTTATACAAACCATTGGATTTATTTAAAATGGAAAAAAATATTTCAACACTTTTAAAGAATTAACTTTAAAAAGATTTAAAGACTTTATAAATTAAAGGTTTTAACAAAATGGGAAAAAGCAAACAACCTATTATAGGAGTCAGTAATTCAATTCTTAAAATTAAAGAGTTAATCAATCATGTTGCTGGTACAGGATTAAATATATTAATTACAGGCGAAACCGGTGTTGGAAAAGACCTGATTGCACATAACCTTTATGCATCTTCACCAAGAGCTGATAATAACTTCATCAAAGTTAACTGCGCAGCCCTTCCGGAAACACTTCTCGAGAGTGAATTATATGGATTTGAAAAAGGAGCTTTTACAGGTGCACATAAAAACAGGCCTGGAAAATTTAAAGCTGCCGATAAAGGAGTTTTATTTCTTGACGAGATTGGAGACATGACACTTTCTTTACAATCTAAAATGCTTCATGTACTTCAAACCGGTGAATTTTCACCTCTTGGATCTAATCAGGAATTCAAAACAGATGTTTGGGTTATTGCTGCAACTAATCATCAGTTAGAAGAAAAAATTTTGAATAAAGAATTCCGTGAAGACCTGTTTTACAGACTGAATATTATAAAAATTGATGTTCCTCCTTTGCGAGATCGACCAGAAGATATTCCTCCTCTTTTTGAATACTATTTCAAAAAATATTCTTCTAAATATTCAGAAAATCATGTTGAAAAACCTGAGAGGCAGCTATTTGAAAAATTTCTTCAATACCCCTGGCCTGGTAATATTAGAGAACTTCAAAATTGTATAAAAAAACAAATGGTATTAAATGATTGGGAAAAAGTTCTGCAGGAACTTTATATTAATTCAACATCTACCCACAATAATAGAAATACTTTTAATACTATTCCTGAAAATAATTCAGATATGACTTCATCTTTCTTGTCTGAATTTATTAATTTTTCAAACAGCTCTGGTAATTTACTAGAGGATATTTCCCTAAAAAAAATAAAAAAACAAGCCAGCGATAAAATTGAAAAAGAAGTAATCAGCTATGTTTTGAGCAAAGTTGCCTGGAATAGATCAAAAGCATCAAAAATATTAAAAATCAGTTATAAAACATTACTTTATAAAATTAACGAACTGGATATTAACCCTCATATATAATTATGCAGGGTTTTAACTTTTTAATCACTTAATTCTTTTAGCAGGGACTGTCTATATGGATAAAATTCATTCTGAAAACCCTGACAATCCATTTTTATTAAAATTACAACTAACCGAACTATATTCAAATCCATTAATTGATCAATTTTTTTCAGTTTTACTCAAATCCATAGGTGGCAGAGATTTCTTAATTTTAGTAATTGGTGAATCCCAAAGTGGGAAAACTTCATTCCTTTCTAAACTTATCCATGAAATTGAAGAAAATATCAAACCTTGCCAACTTAAAATCAGAGAAAGTGAGGATCCTGCATCAAGCAAAAACAATTTTCCTGCTTTTTTATATAGAACAGAAAATAATCAGGTCATAATTTTAGACGATGCGCACGATTTACATAGTCAGGAATTATCCATAATTTTAAAGAATGCCTGGGACAGTAAAAAACAAACAACTCAGGTTATTCTATTTTCCGAACCGAAACTTAATGCAACCATATCTTCTTTGTTAAAAAAAATGCCTAAAAAGGCCTCTGTAAATAAACTTTATATGCCTACCTTTGACCAAGAGCAAACCGAATCATATATCAAACATTACCTTGAAGCTACAAACTTTTCAGAAAAATTTCCGTTTTCTAAAAAAAACATTCAAACTATTTTTAAGGAATCAAAAGGCCTCCCTGGGAAAATTAATCATGAAGCACATAAAATTTTTTCCAGTAAAAATTCCTTTGTTGCTGATACAAAACAATCTACATCTAAATTTAAACCAACTGCTACTTTTGCAATAGCAACAATTATCTTTTTGATCATCGGTGGTTTTGTTATTTTAAAAAAAACCAGCCTTATTCCCATGTTAAGCTCGAATGCTATACAGTCAGAAACTTCTCATAATACTATTACAAAAAAAATCCATCCGCATATTGTGGTTGATAAAATCAAAAAAAATGATCATGCAGACAAAGCTGAGCCTATTCAAGAATTAACAAAAAAGAAACAAGTTGTTGAAACGAAATCTACAGAATCAACCATCACTGAGACCGACATTACTGAATCTGAAACTAATAATCCAAAAACTGCTATAAATATAAAAACGATCCCTTCTCAAAAACAAATTGCTAAGAATGAACCTGTAATAACAAAACCCCAAGAAATCACCTCCCCTTCTTCTCTCTATCAGGAGAAATGGATTATGGAACAAGAGCCAAATCAATACACCATCCAAATTATGGCCGCAAAAGAAAAGGATGCCATTAATAGATTTTTAAAATTAAACTTACACACTCAAAATAAAGTTGCATATTATAAAATGCATGCTAATGGAGGCGTATGGTATAAATTTATTTTTGGGAATTACAAAACTCTTGAACATGCCAAAACTGCCTGTACCAACCTCCCCTTGAAATTGAAGAATTTAGGCCCATGGCCACGCCAGTTTATATCTATACAGAACGATATTGATAAATTGATCAAGACTACAACCGATTAGCCTGGACTTTCGTAATGTTTATTTTCAATCCTTTTCATATTGATCTTGGTATTGACCTAGGAACTGCCAACACAATTGTTTATGCCAACAAAAGAGGTTTTATCTGCAATGAAGCTTCCTATATTGCATTAAACCAGGAGAACAAAACTGTTGCCATAGGAAACTATGCCAAAGAAATGATGGGCAGAACTCCTTTTTCAATTAATGTTATCAGACCTTTATTGGATGGCGTTATTTCAGATTTTGAAGCTGGCGAGGCATTTATTAAAAGTTTTATAAAACGAGCAAATATTCCTAGGATTCGAATAGGTAGAGTTATTATGGGTGTGCCTACCCAGGCCTCGGAAGTAGAAAAAATGGCAATGATTGACGCTGCAAAACTTGCAGGCGCTAAAAAAGTTTATTTAATTACAGAACCTATGGCTGCTGCGATTGGATTAAATCAAAATGTTATGGGTGGATCTGCAAATATGATTGTTGATATTGGCGGTGG
>JAGLLQ010000149.1 GCA_023140455.1 Desulfobacteraceae bacterium
TATTTTCTTTCATAATTTTAAATTCACCCAAGTATTAATCTTTCAGGATCGGATTTTTCACGTAATACTTCAAGTTCCGAACTTAATGGAGAGTCAATCTCTTTTGCCCGGGAAATATCAATATAAAAGCCAATATTTCTTTTGATTTCCAAAGGATCTATTCCTGGATAAAACCCGGTTACATACATCTCTTTTGAATCTTTATCAAAACCCATTATTCCTTTGTCTGTTACAACACAGGAAGACCCGTCAGGAGAAGTAAGCCTGCCAGGGCTAGTAATATAATCAACTTTTTCAACAAACTTTCTTTTTTCAAGCTTCATAAAAATAATTGTCCTGCCTACAAAGGATGCTACATCACATGCTCCACCACTACCTGGAAAACGAACTTTCGGACTTTTATAGTCACCAATACAGGTTGAATTAAGATTGCCATATTTATCTATTTGTGCTGCACCTATTATCCCTATTATACTTTTACCGGTATTACGATTCTGCATAAAACCAAAAGTTTCGACAAGAGAGCAGTATGAAGACGCATTGTACATAACTCTTGAATCAGAAACTGCCAAAGGAAGCTCTTCAAGCACAGAATCCACAGCGCCAGTTTCAAAAAAAATTATGCTTTGGGGTGCATTGATATGCTTTGCAGCCATAGCAGCCAGAATTGAAATGCCAGTCCCGCAGAAAACAATATCAAAATTGTTAATTTTTCTTGCTGCTGCAATAACCATCATTTCTTTGGGTGTATATTTCATAAACTTTTATTCCATTACTTTCTCTTCATCCTGATGGAATATCCTGTTCTCAAATCAGCTTTAATATCTTCTATTCTTTCATCGCTTACAGCCTTCTTTAAAAACTCTGCATGGTTCTCAGTTCCAAAAATATAATCATCTAAATATTTTTGAAATCTGTCTTTATCAGAAGCTATGCTTTTATATTGTTCAAGAAAAACCGGGTCATAATCATAATATTTAAAACATGCTGTGGGATAAGCTCCCATAGGAACATGGACAACAGCATCAACGCAAAAGCATGGGATATGATTAGAACCAGGGTCTTGTTTTAATACTTTCTTTTCAACAATTTCCTCGCAGGTTACAATGACATGCTTGGAAGCTTTTGCCTGCTCAACATCAGCAAATGTAAGCCCTTCAATTATAGTACTTCCTTCAATATCAGCTTTTTGAGCATGTATAATTGTTACATCAGGATTAATAGCTGGGACCAGAACAAGCTTATCATTATCTTCTTCTGAGAATGGATTATCAAGCAGAACAACTTTTTCTCTGGCAATCTTATCATCCTCGTATCTGAGCTCAGGACTAAATCCCCATTTTTCAATAATATCTGTTCCTAAAGATGAATATGTTGGAATAAATGGAATTCCCATGGAGCCTGCAAGGAATCTCAAGGACATCTGATAATTAGAATAATCTTCTACGGAAAGCTTTCCTTGTTCAACCATTCTTTTAAAACATAAACATGTTGGTGCAAATCTCCCGTTCCCGCTATATGCAATTTCAATTCTTTTTACAGCTCCGGCACCAATTAATTCATCTACACCCTGTCCATTGGAATGGGCATATATATGAAGATTTTTTATTTTCTGCCTGATAATCTCATGGACACATGCCATGGGGTTACGGCTTATGGTAAAACCACCAATGGAAATATGACCTCCATCTTTTACATAAGCCCTTACAGCATTACCAAGTGTCTGTATTTTTGTTTTACCAGTATTCATCATCAAATATTCATATTTTCTATTGCTACTGTTTTATATATTAAAACAATGTTTCATATTGTGATCTATCTTAAACAAAAAATTTATTATCTTGTCAAGGAAAAAATGACTTGACATATCATTTCAAGTATTACATTTTACATATATTGAACAATGTTTCATATAGCAAAACAGTATAAAAGTAAAATTAATTAAATATTATTAACATTAGTATAAGGAGAGATTATAATGAGCGAAGAAGTATTAGCGCCTATGGCAGGAAAAATTATAAAAATGAATGTTGAAGTTGGATCAGAAGTAGAAGAAGATGAAGAAATAATTATTATTGAAGCTATGAAAATGGAAACACCTATTTATGCACCTTGTGATGGAAAAGTCACAAAAATTTTGAAAAAAGAAGGTGATGAGATCGAAGAAGATGATCAAATAGCTATTATTGAATAACCATTAAAACATAACAGGTCAGGAGCAGTTAGATCATGAGACCATATTTTGAAAAAATGGA
>JAGLLQ010000015.1 GCA_023140455.1 Desulfobacteraceae bacterium
ATAAGTCTGTGACTGGGTTGCATTCATGTTCTCATAAATCACTGCTGCTTCTGATAAAATTATTGCCGCAGTAATAACGCCCTGACCACCTGAGCCTGAAAGTATTAATCTTGATCGCTTCATTATGCCCTACCTTTCGTTGCAGTCTGAATAATTTTTTCATACTCTTCGCAGTATTCAGGGGCTTGACTATTGTCCACAAAAATTCCTCGTTCAATTAAAGAAGGATCTTGTTCAAGTTTTTTAGAACCAATTGGAACAGTATTCTTTTTATAAAGCTCCATCATATTTGCGGCATCACCCTCTTTATTTTTTCTACCAAAATGTGTCGGACATTGTGAAAGAATTTCCACAACAGAGAACCCTTTATGATTTATAGCTCTTTTAATAAAATCAATACTTTCTGTAGCATGAAATGTTGTGGATCTTGCTACAAAACTAGCTCCTGCTGCAGTCGCAAGTTTAACAACATCAAACTCATTATCAATTGTAGAATAAGGAGCTGTGGTTGCTTTTTTGCCATATCCGGTCAAAGGTGAAAACTGCCCTCCTGTCATACCATATATTCTGTTATTCATGACAATTGCAGTTATATCAATATTTCTCCTGGCTGCATGGATAAAATGATTACCTCCAATAGCAAGGGCATCACCATCACCCATGGGTACAATCAAATTTAATTTTGGCTTTGCAAGTTTCACTCCGGTTGCAAAAGCAAGTGCTCTTCCGTGTATCGTATGCAGAGAATGAAAATTAACATATCCTGAAATTCTGGCTGAACAACCAATACCGGAAGTCATTACTATGTTTGTAGGATCAAGTTCAAGTTCTTCAACTGCTCTTAATAATGAACCAAGTACTATTCCATGGCCACATCCCGGACACCAGATATGTGGAAAAAATCTTTCTCTTAAATAACTTTTCACATTATATTCTTTATTACGTTTTATTTTTGTCATTTTACACCCCTTTCCCTTGGATCACTCTAAGGAGCGTCTTAATATCTGTAGGTGTTATAAGTTCTCCGTCAATCCTGTTTGCAAGAAACACCTTGCCCGGATCATCAACTGCGCTCTTGACCTGGGTAAGCACTTGTCCCATATTCATTTCAACAACAATAATAGCCTTTTTCCCGGCACATTTCTTTCTTACAAGTTCTTTTGGGAATGGCCAGATGGTCTGAAGTTCCAACACTCCAATATGATGCCCGCGAGCCCTTCTGTTTTTTGCAAGATGTATGGCAGATCTTGCAGAAGAACCATATGAAACCAGAACATAGTCAGCATCGTCAAGCCAGAATTCTTTATATCTGGTTATCTGATTTACATTATTTTCTATCTTGTCCACCAGATGATGAAGCAATCCACTTACAACTTTAGGATTGTTTGACGGGAACCCCCACATATCATGGAAAAGCCCTGTCACATTATATCTGTGTTCATCACCAAAGTCTGACATTGGAAGTCTTCCATCCTCTCTCGGAAGATATGGATGATAATCAACACCTTTTTTTACAGAAGTCCTCAATCTTTGAACTACTGTCAAATCACCCTCCTCAGGTATTGTAATTTTTTCTCTCATATGACCGATTACTTCGTCTAACAGAAGGATAACCGGAGTTCTATATGTTTCAGCAAGGTTAAAAGCCTCAACTGTCATCTCAAAAACATCCTGATGATTAGATGCAGTTAATGCAATAATTGCGTGATCTCCATGAGTACCCCATCTTGCCTGGTTGACATCTCCCTGACTTACATGGGTTGGATTTCCTGTTGAAGGGCCTCCTCTTTGCACATTAGCGATGACACATGGTATTTCTGCCATGCATGCATACCCCAGAGCTTCCTGTTTTAACGAAAACCCGGGTCCGCTTGTGGCAGTCATGACCTTATTGCCTGTTAATGAAGCACCAACAATCGCTGCCATTGATGCTATTTCATCTTCCATCTGAATAAATCTGCCGTGTCTTTTTGGAAGTTCCTGCGAAAGAAGTTCGGCGATTTCAGTAGAAGGTGTAATAGGATAACCGGCAAAGAAATCAATCCCCGCGTACAGCGCTCCTTCTACGCAAGCTTCATTCCCCTGAACAAATTTAACTTTATTATTCATTGTCATCTTCCTTCTGAATTATAATTTCTATTGCCAGATCAGGGCATCTCAGTTCACAAAGCTTGCAGCCGATGCAATCTTCAGGTCTTACTGCAACAGCTTTTTCTTGATTATCAAGCTCCAAAACATTCTTTGGACAAAAATGGACACAAATGCCACACCCCTTACACCAGTTTCTATCAATCCGATGTTCTTTTACTTTTACTTTTCCCATAAAATCCTCATTTATCCAAAATAAAATTACTCATCCCAAATTAAGCCCTTCTTATGTTATTCAAGTATAGATGTCAAGAAAAAGAAACGCTTTTTAAACAAAGTTTCTCAATTGCCAATTGAGCCTTAAAATGCTATGGTTTTACAATGAAAAACGATACAATAAAACCCTTGGTCAGTGCTATTATTCCAACGTTCAACCGGGGGTGGATTATTACTGAAGCTGTTGAGTCAATTTTAGACCAGAATTACCCCAATATTGAAACAATTATTATTGACGATGGTTCAACCGATGATACAGCGAAAAAACTTTCTCCTTATTTAGACAGAATAACCTATTTAAAACAGGAAAACAAGGGAGTAAGTGCTGCAAGAAACCTTGGGATAAAAAAAAGTTCAGGCAAATTAACAGCATTCCTTGATTCTGACGATTTGTGGAACAAAAATAAAATAACATGTCAGGTTGATTTCTTCCAGGATAATCCTGAAGCCATGATATGTCAAACAGAAGAAACCTGGATTAGAAACGGCAAAAGAGTTAACCCGAAACACAAACATAAGAAACTGTCCGGCATGATTTTTGAACCCTCGCTGGAGTTATGTCTTGTAAGCCCTTCTGCTGTGATGATAAAAAAAGAACTTTTTGAAATAACAGGTCTTTTTGATGAAAGTCTGCCAGCATGTGAAGATTACGATCTTTGGCTCCGTATCAGTGCAGCAATGCCCATTTTCCTGATTGATGAGCCCTATACAATCAAAAAAGGCGGTCATGCCGATCAACTTTCAAATAACCATTCCCTTGATAAATACAGAATCAAATCAATTCAAAAGCTCTTACAAAACAATAATCTTACTGAAAAACAGCGAAACTCTGCCATAAAGGTATTCAACAAAAAATGCATAATCTATGGGAATGGATGTATTAAGCGTGGAAAATTGGATGAAGGCAAATACTATTTAGAGCTTGTCTTCTAAACTTAATTTTAAAATAAAAGATTCAAAAATGATTTATTTTTTTGTTTTATTTTTTCCATATATTTGAATTGTTTTCTAAAAATTTATTTGTTTTGCACCACTATTTATTGTACAGTTATTTTGATACATAAGGGAGCCAGTTTCCTACTTTGCAATACAATGTACTGTACACTATATTTAATTTAAATTGACTGGACTATTTTATGAAGTACAGCCATCTCTTTTTGTTTATAATTTTGTTCTATATAGTTTCCAGTCTATTCATTGTCCCGGCAATTGCCGATGATCAAGATATAAACAAAAAAATAGAAATATCACGAACAAACCTTAAGCTTACCGTGGCTGAAAAATCCTGGCTGCAAAACCATCAAACAATTAGAATAGCAGGTCCCAGATCTTTTCCTCCCTTTCATTATTTTGAAAAAAATGGAACTCTCAGGGGAATATCTGCAGACTATATTTATATGATTATGAATCAGCTTGGTGTGAAGGTGGAAGTGCAAGAGAAACTGCCCTGGCTGGAAGTGTTAAAAAAAGCTCAAACAAAAAAAATTGATCTGATTCCCTGTGCTGCCAGAACTGCTGAACGGGATGCCTACCTCAGCTTTTCCAGCCCTTACCTTTCATTCCCGCTGGTGATTTTAACCAGAAAAGATGCTCCCTTTATTGGTGGAATTGAGGATTTGCATGGTAAAAAACTGGCCATTATAGAAAAGAACTCAACTATTGCATGGTTAAGACGTGACGGGATTAATTTTATTCCCTACTATGTAAACTCTCCGCTTGAAGGTCTTGAGGCTGTCTCTTTTGGCCGGACTGATGCCCGCATCGAAAATCTGGCTGCAGCCAGCTATCTGATACAAAGAAAAGGCCTGACCAATGTCAAGGTCGCAGCACCTACTCCATATGGCAATTATGATCTACACATGGCTGTTCGCAAAGACTGGCCCGAACTGCTCAGCATTATCAACAAAGCCCTTGCTGGTATCAGTGCTGAGCAGCACATTGAAATTCGAAACAAGTGGCTGTCAGTTAGATACGAACATGGGATCAATAAACCAGATGTTATTAAATGGTTTTTTTTGATTATCTTTTTTGCAGCCAGTATTTTAACCATGGTTTTAATATGGAACAGAAGACTTAAAAACGAAGTTTCAAATAGAAAAATTATTGAAAAAAAATTACGCGAAAGCGAAGAACTTTTTGATTCATTTATGAAAAATCTTCCTGCATATGCCTTTATAAAAGATGCTTCCGGGAAATATTTATATGTAAATAAAGCTGTTGATTTTATAACAGACTCCCATTCCAAAAACAGAATAGGCAAGACTGACAAAGAAATTTTCCCCCCAGATGTTGCAAAAAAATTAAAGGCCAATGATGCAGAAGTTTTAAAAACCAATAAAATTTTGGAAGTATTGGAGACCGTTACTGATAAAAACGGGGATTTAAATACTCCTTTTGTTATTAAATTCCCTATAATACAAGGTGAAGCCTCAGCCCTCATTGGAGGTATTGCCCTTGATCTTACAGAACAGATTAAAGCTGAAAAAGACAGAGATAACTTAAAAACATTATTAAACTGTATTACAGACTCCATGCCCTCTGCCCTTATTGCAATGGATGAGAATACGATTGTACTTCACTGGAACAAAGAGGCCGAAAATATAAACGGGATTGCTGCTGAAAAAGCCCTTAACAAAAAAATTAAAACGCTGTTTCCAGGGCAGTCTGAATTAATAACACTTATGGAAAATGCTCTGGAAGAAAAAACCATAAAAAAATTGGCAAACCATGTTAAACACAAAGGGGAGAACATATTATATGAGGATATTACCATGTATCCTATAACCAGTTCAAACTTCAAAGGTATTGTAGTACGAATTGATGATGTTACTGATCGGGTGAAAATGGAGGAGATGATTATCCAGAGTGAAAAAATGCTTTCCGTTGGCGGCCTTGCTGCAGGCATGGCCCATGAGATCAATAATCCTCTGGCAGGAGTTCTGCAAAATGTACAGGTAATTCTAAATCGTGTTACAAAGGATCTGCCGGCAAATAAACAAGCGGCAAACGAACTTGGGATCTCCCTGGATATAGTAACTGAGTATATGAATAAACGTGGAATTATCAAACTGCTGTCATCTGTTCAGGAAGCTGGCGAACGGGCTGCCCAAATAGTTAAAAATATACTTTCCTTCAGCAGAAAAAATTCATCCTGTGCTCCCCTGAACGATCTTGCCCAATTGCTTGACAAGACTATTGAATTAGCAGAAAATGAATATAATTTAAAACAAAAGTTTGATTTTCGTGAAATAGAAATTAACCGTGAATATGATGCTATTCCTAAAGTGCAATGTGAAAAAAGTAAAATTCAGCAGGTTTTTCTGAATATTTTAAAAAACGGGGCTGAAGCAATGGCTGAACATGAGACAAACACCCCGGACAGAAATGCAATGTTCACTTTACGGATAATGAGAGATAAAAACATGGCCCACATAGAAATAGAGGACAATGGTTCGGGCATCGATGGAAAAATACTTAAACGAATCTTTGAGCCCTTTTTTACCACCAAACCTGTAGGGATAGGTACAGGCCTTGGCCTTTCTGTTTCCTATTTCATCATAACTGAAAATCATGATGGGGAAATGAGCGTAGAGTCTACTCCCGGTTCAGGAGCTAAATTTATAATTCGCCTGCCATTGGAAGGGAAAAAAGCATAGCATTATCAACAGTAAAAGACTATTCCATGGAGAATTCATTATGACCAAGCCAAAAAGCCTGAGTAACATATTATGGGTCACCATGACATCTATATATTTGCTGCTTGGCAGTATATTGGCTTTTCTTTGGATTAATGAAGAATTAAGACATCTCCAATCACAAATTAAAAATATCCGAACAATTTATGTAAACTCCCAAAAAGAAATTATAAAAACGCAAGTAACAGAAGCAGTTAATTATATTTATCATAAAAAGTCTCTTGCAGAAAAAAGGGTAAGAAAAGAAGTAAAAACAAGAACAAATGAAGCCTGGAATACAGCATTGTATATCTATGAACAAAACAAGTCAGATAAACCTTTAACTCAAATCAAAAAGCTTGTTCACGATGCACTTTATGCAATCTCCTGGGACGAAGGCAGAGGATATTATTTTGCCGAAGATATGGACGGAACAGAACTTATCAACCGGAATAACCCTGAGCTTGAAGGAAAAAATATTATTAATCTTCAAGACAGTAAAGGCACTTATCTTGTCAAAGAGATTATTGCTGTTGCGCAATCGGAAAAACAAGAAGGTTTTTGTTCATACTACTGGAATAAGCCGGAATATCCTGATGTTCTTGTTCCTAAAATATCATATGTCAAATATTTTAAACCATTTGACTGGGTTATTGGGAATGGAAAATATATTGTTGATGAAGAGGAAAAATTAAAAAAAGAAGCTATAGCCCGTGTTGAACGGGTAAATTTTGGAACCAGCGGTTATATTTTTGCCGGTACCTGGGATGGCATAAGTCTGTCAGGCCCGTTTGCCGGGGAAAATATGCTCGAATTTACTGATCCCAATGGTGTAAAAGTCGTTCAGGAGCTCATTCAAGCTGCAAAGTCCGGTGGTGGATTTGTTGAATATGTAACGCCCAAATTTAAAGGGCGACCTCCAAAACCAAAAATAAGTTATGCTGAGTCTATACCTGAATGGAAGTGGTATATTGGCACAGGTTTGCATATCGATTCCATAGAAACAGTGATCCTTGAAAAAAAAATAAAAATAAAAAAAGACATTGGAATTATGCTCTTCAAAGGGATAGGAGTTCTTTGCATTTTTTTCTTCATCTCTTTTTTCTTTGTCAGGTTTATTTCAAAAAAAATGAAAAAGAATCTATATCTGTTTACTGAATTTTTTAAGCGCTCAGCCCATGAGGCATTGCCTATTGAAGAAGACAAGGTCTATTTTTCTGAATTTCAATCTTTGGCAGTATCAGCAAACAGGATGTCTGAAGAACGACAAAAATCGGAAAAAGCTTTACGTAAGAGCGAAAAAAAATTCCGTGAAATCTTTAATAAGATTTTAGATGTCTATTATGAAACAACTCTTGATGGCACCATTATCGAAGTCTCTCCTTCCATTGAAAAATATTCTCAATGGAAACGAGAGGAACTTATTGGGCAATCACTTTATGAACTTTATCCAAATCCTTTAGAGAGAGATAAACTTATAGAAATCCTGCTAAGCAAGGGAAAAGTCAGGGACTATGAAGTCAATTTTTTGGATAAAGATAGCAGCTATCACATTTGTTCTATCAATACTGAGCTTATTTATGATGATAAAGGTAACCCGAAAAAGCTGATTGGAGTATTACGGGACATCTCCAAGCGTAAGCAGGCTGAAGCAGAAAAATTATCCACTCAAAAAATTGTAGCAGAACAAAAAAAACTGGCCTTGGTTGGGCAAATTTCAGGGAAAATGGCCCATGATTTTAACAATGTTTTAAGTATTATTATGGGGAATACTGAGCTTGCGCTGTTAGACCCAATGGATGAAAAATTAAAAAATACATTGGAATTGATATACGAACAGACCATACGAGGAAAAAATTTAACTAAAAACCTTATTGCTTTTGCTAAAGATCAGGAACCAAAGCAGGACTTTTTTAAGATCAGTGAAAAAACTGATCTTGTAGTAAACCTGATGAGAAAAGACCTGGAAGGAATTACAGTTATCAAGGAAGACAGACCAGGAGTGCCGGATTTGCTTGCTGACCCCGGTATGATTGAACATGCACTTATAAATTTAATACAAAATTCAATTCATTCCATAAGCATGGTTGAGTCTCCAAAAATCACAATCAGAACTTATCGCCTTAATAATAATATCTGTATTGAAATCGAAGATAATGGATGCGGAATTCCTAAAGAACATCTGGAAAGTATTTATGAGCCAGCTTTCACTCTAAAAGGCAGTAATGATCATTTAAGGTCATACGATACCAGCATCAAAGGAACTGGTTATGGGATGTCAAATGTAAAAAAATATATTGAACAGCACAATGGCAATATTCTGGTTGAATCAGAATTTGGTTCATGGACGAAAGTGACTTTAAGCCTTCCTGTTGTTGAAAAAGAATTAACAAAAGAAGAAAAAAAGGAAATCAGGAAGTCAAGGCTAAACCCTGGGAAATATATTCTTCTTTTAGAGGATGAACACGCAATATCAAATGTGCAATACAAAATATTGACACAGGAACCCTGTAATCACAAGGTTGATGTTGCTAATAACGGGCAGGTTGCAATAGATTTGTTTGATCGGAATGAATATGATTTTGTAAGCTTAGATTATGTTCTCCCAGGGAATATTAATGGAATGGATGTATATAACCATATCAGAGAAGCTGACAAAACAATCCCCATACTATTTATTTCCGGGAATATAGAATTTTTAGAATCCATAAAAGAATTGAAACAAAAAGATATAAACATTGATCACCTGTCAAAACCCTGCCGGAATAAAGAGTATGTAGACAGCATAAATAGACTGTTGAAAAGGAAATTTGCCACATCATGAAGCACTTTTTTTTAATTTTACTGGGATTGATTGTTTTATCAGGTTTTTCACAGGCTGTTGCAAAAGAGTGGGGAGTAATTGAAAAGGCAGCAAAAGGGCAAACCGTATATTTCAATGCCTGGGGCGGATCTCAACCGATTAATGAGTATATTGCCTGGGCCTCAGGACTTGTACAAAAAAAATACAATGTCCGTGTAATCCATGTAAAAGCAACAGATATTGGCGATGTGGTTTCCCGCATTCTTGTTGAAAAAGCAGCAAAAAAACAAAAAAACGGCAGTGTGGATCTAATGTGGATCAATGGTGAAAATTTTAAGGCCATGAAAGAAAATAAGCTTTTGTATGGACCGTTTTCTCAAAAACTGCCCTATTATCATCTGGCAGATATCAAAAATAAAAAAACAGTGGTTTATGATTTTACCGTACCGGTTGATAACATGGAATCACCTTGGGGAATGGCCCAGCTTGTATTTCTATATGATACCAAAAAACTGGTAAAACATCCAAAAACCATGTTGGATCTTCTTGTTTTTGCCCGGGAAAATCCGGGAAGATTTACTTATCCTGCTTTACCGGGTTTTCATGGCACGGCTTTTATTAAACAGGCACTTCTTGAACTGATTCGCGACCCTGAAGTGCTGAATCATCCCGTGGTCCGGTCAGAGTTTGAAAAAAACACCCGGCCGTTATGGGATTTTCTGGATTCATTACATCCTTTTTTATGGCGAAAAGCAAAGGTCTTCCCAACAAGTGCTTCCCAGATGGTAAGTCTTTTAAATGACAATGAAATTTTTATTTCCCTGAGCTTTAATCCAAATTCCGCCTCCAATGCCATTGAAAACGGAGAGCTGCCCGATACCGTAAGAACCTATATCCATACCAAAGGCACCATTGGCAATTCTCATTTTGTGGGCATACCCTTTAACTCGTCGGCAAAAGAGGGGGCAATGGTATTTGCCAACTTTCTTTTAAGCCCCGAGGCCCAGGCAAAAAAAGCCGACCCGAAGATCTGGGGAGACCCTACAATACTGGACACCCAAAAGCTTGCAGACAAGAATAAAGCCTTATTTGATGCTGTTCCAAAAGGGGTTGCAACTCTGACATCCAAAGAGCTGGGCCGGGTTTTACCCGAACCCCATGTTTCATGGGTTCAGGCCCTGGAAAAAGAGTGGCTTAAACGGTACAGCAAATAAACAAAGATAATGATGCAGATGCCCGGACAGGAAAAAAGCCGCATTTTTCCTGTCTTTGTTATGGGTTTATTTTGTATAACCGTTATGGCCGGTCTTCTTGGAACACTTTTACCATCAATAAATTACCTGCCCGTTATCGGACACACACAGTTTTCATTGTCCCCCTGGTTTGACTTTTTTGCTTACCCCGGGTTTCAAACATCCCTTTTTGTGACGCTTTTTTCCGGGTTAACCGCTTCTTTTGGTGCTGTCAGCCTTGCTTTTTTATTTATTAGTTTTTCTTATGGAAACGCGTTATGGAAATTTTTTGAAAAAATTTTATCCTCTGTTCTTTCAATTCCCCATGCAGCATTTGCCATTGGTTTTGGTTTTTTAATCGCACCTTCCGGGTGGCTGGTGAGGATGGTATCCCCGGCCTTAACCGGTTTTATCTATCCGCCTGACTGGATTATTCTCAATGACCCCGCAGGAATCAGTCTTAGTATTGCATTGGTGATCAAAGAGTT